>JBJKRD010000476.1:0-4587 GCA_046704925.1 Opitutaceae bacterium
GTGCAAGGTACGGATTTGGCTCCTGGCCGGCCGGAGGCGCGGACGATCGCTCCGGCCACAAGGGAATGACCGGTGAAGTGAAGACCGGGTCCGATGAGCCCGGCGCGTCGGCTTTTCCCAGTCCCAGCAGGATGCGGTCCCGCGGCGAGATCCATTGCGCGAGATAGGAGTCGAACGGGCCGGAGTCCGTCCCCGGCTTTCCGCCTTCCGCATCCGCCGCCCCGGTGGCGTCCGCGGTCTTGTCCGCCACTTTCTGTGCGAAATACAGCTTGAGCAAAAAGTCTGGATCCGAAACGTCGACCAGCGGCTTCTCGCCGTCCCCGGCGGAGATTTCGCGCCCCGCTACCTGGGGCTGGCGGTCGACGCCTTGCAGGGCCATCGCGTCCAGCAGCCAGTTCGATCCGCCGGACTTGCGCGCGGACGCCGGCGCCTTTGGCGTCGCGGCCGGGCCCGACGCCGCGGCTGGCGGTGGCGGGATAAATCCCGGGAGCGATACCGAAATGGTTTCCTGGCTGTCGGCGGGACCACTGCGGGGGTCGCGCGAAATGGTCTGCAACTGCCCCTTGATCTGCTCGAGCGACGCTGGCGAAGAAGAGTCGCCCGCCCGCAGCCACGGCGACGACGCGAGCAGCAGCACCGGCACGCCCCGGCGCAACCACGGACGGCCGCGCGCGCAGATGACGGATCGAAGGGAGAGGAACATGGTGCGGAACGCTGGCGCCACCCGGCCCCGCGCCGCGCCGGGGGCTATTTCACGAAGATGCCCTTGAGCATCATGTCAAGAGCCGGCGGATTCGGCGAAAAGCGGAGGCCGTCCGCCTTGCTGATCTTGGCCCCCTTGATGAGCCGGTACAAGTCGCGGTTGAAGGACATCGAGCCGGCCTCGTCGCCCGTATCCAGGAGTTGCTGGATGCGGTCGAACTGGCCTTCCAGGATCAGGTTGCGCACCGTGGCGTCGGCGACCAGGATCTCGAAAGCGGCGTAGCGCCCGCCGCCCTCCAGGGCCGGAATGAGCCGCTGGCAGACGAAGGCGCGCAGCGAGCCGGCCACCTGGCGGCGGGCCTGCAGGACCTGGTCCGGCGGAAAGAATTCAAACAGGCGCGTCAGCGCTTGCTGGACCGTCGCGGCGTGCATCGTCGAGAACACCAGGTGCCCGGTCTCGGCGGCGGAGATGGCGGTCTCGAACGTCTCCTTGTCGCGCATTTCGCCGATGAGAATGATGTCGGGGTTCTGGCGCAGCACCGCCCGCATCGCCAGGCCGAAATCCGGCACGTCGATGCCGATTTCCCGCTGTTCGAACACCGATTTGTCGTCCGTGAACGTGAACTCGATCGGGTCCTCGATTGTGATGATATGCCGGTCGAGGGTGTGGTTGATCCAGTTCAACATGGCCGCCATCGTCGAGCTCTTGCCGGCCCCGGTGGCGCCGCAGAGCAGCAGAATCCCGTCCTTGGCCTGCGACAGGCGGATCAGGGTGTCGGTCTCGAACTGGAGGTTGAGGTCCTCGAAGGTCGGCGGCCGGCTTTTGATGTAGCGGAAGACGATGCTGGCGGTGCCCCGCTGGCGAAAGGCGTTCACGCGGAAGCGGCCGATATCCTCCGCCGAATAGGCGTAATCGACCTGGCCGTCGCGCTCCCAGTCGTCGAGGAAATGCCGCGGCACCGTGGCGTTGACGAACGCGTGCAGGTCCTCGCCGGTGATCGGATCCATGTCCACCGGCTTCAGCCGTCCGCTCAGGCGGATGTACGCCGGCTTGTTCGACTTGATGACGACGTCGCTGGCGTTGTTCTCCACCGCGAGCTTGAGCACTTCGTGGAAGATCTGGAGCGGTTCCATGGGTCGGCGAATTGGGGCGGCCGGGAAAAAAAGATTGTGCTTTTTCTACGCAGGTCTGCATTGGTCAGCAAGCTGCATTAGGTTCCCGCGTTCTAAAATAACATGAACTTGCGCCCGTTGACCGGCACCCTGACCGCGCTGGTGACGCCGTTCCGGCACCAGGCGGTCGACTTTGACAGCCTTGCCGCCCTGGTGGATTTCCAGATCAAAGCGGGCATCGACGGGCTGGTGCCGGTCGGCTCGACGGGCGAATCGAGCACGCTGTCCCACGGCGAGCACCTCGAGGTCATCCGCTGCGTGATCGAGGCGGCCCGCGGCCGCGTGCCGGTGGTCGCCGGCGCGGGGTCCAACTCGACCCGCGAGGCCCTGGAGCTCGTCCGCGCGGCCGACCGGGCCGGCGCGGATGCGATGCTCATCGTGGCCCCGTACTACAACCGGCCGACCCCCGAGGGGCTGTTCCGGCATTTCGCGCAACTGGCCGAGACGACCCGCCGGCCCCTGGTGCTCTACTCGATCCCCAGCCGCTGCGGCGTGGAGATCGGCGTCGGCGTGGTCGAACGCCTGCGCGCCCGCTATCCGCACGTCCGTTATATCAAGGAAGCCGGCGGCTCGGTCGATCGCGTCGACCAGCTCAAGCACGCCCTGGGGCGGGATATGACCGTCCTCAGCGGTGACGACGCCCTCACCCTGCCGTTCATGGCGGTCGGAGCGGAAGGCGTGATCAGCGTCGCCTCCAACCTGCTGCCGCGCGAAACCGTGCAGCTCACCCGCCGGGCGCTGGCCGGCGACTACCGGAAGGCCGGTCAGCTCCACCGCCGGCTCTATCCGGTGTTCAAGGCCCTGTTCGTCGAAACCAATCCGGTGCCGGTGAAGACGGCGCTGGCCCGGGCCGGCCTCATCCGGTCGCCCGAGGTTCGGCTGCCCCTGTGCGAACTCACCGCGACCGCCCGGGCCACGCTCACCTCCACGCTCGCCGCCTTCGCCAAATCCGGCGGGAAGCGGTGAGCTCCCCGGCCGCGCGGACGGCCCCGCCTGGCCCGGCGGCGGCCGCTTCGTTCCGGACGAAGCCCTCCGCCCCAGGTTCTTGACTCCCCCGCCCTGATCTTCGCTCCCATGTCCCTCGCCCTACTCATCCATGGTGCCCGCGGCCGCATGGGCCGCGCCCTCGCCGCAGCCGCCGAACCCGGCTTCCGGATCGCCGGGGCCGTCGACGTTGGTGACGATCCCGAGCCCGGGCTTGCGGCCTGCGAGGTGATCGTGGATTTCAGCGCGCCGACCGCGACCGCCGCCCTGCTGCAACGCGCCGTCGCGCATCGCAAGCCGATCGTCATCGGCACGACCGGGCATGCGGGCGACGAAAAGGCGCGGTTGCTTGCGCTCGCGGCGAAAATCCCCTGCGTCTGGGCCGCCAATTTCTCCATCGGGGTCAACGTCCTCTTTTATCTGACCCAAAAGGCATCGCGCATCCTCCAGGATGGCTACGATGTCGAGGTGCTCGAGATGCATCACCGTTTCAAGAAGGACGCGCCCAGCGGCACCGCCGCCCGCCTGCTGGACATCGTCCTGCAGGAGCGGCGCCTGACGGCGGCGGCGCTGCGACACGGGCGCCGGGGGCTCACCGGCGAGCGGACCACTGGCGAGGTGGGGGTCCATTCCCTGCGCGGGGGCGACGTTGTGGGCGACCACACGGTCATCTTCGCCGGGCTGGGCGAAAGGCTGGAGCTGACGCACAAGGCCGCCGACCGCGCCATTCTCGCCCGCGGCGCGCTGCGGGCCGCGCAATGGGTGGTCAACCGCCCGGCCGGCGTGTACGACATGCAGGATGTCCTGGGGCTGAAGGACTGAGCCGATGATCACGAGCATCCAGGGGACGCTGGTGGCGGCGGCGCCGCTCCGGGCGGTCGTCGAGGTCAACGGGATCGGCTACGAGGTGAACGTGCCGGTGACCACCGCGGAACGGCTGCCGGCCGCGGGCCGCTCCGTCAAGCTGCACACGCTCGCGGTCTACCGCGAGGATGCGCAGACGCTCTACGGTTTCGCCACGGCGGACGAGCGGGACTTCTTCCGCCTGCTGGTGGAGAAGGTGACCGGCGTCGGGCCCAAGCTCGCCCTGAGCATCATGAGCCGCCTGTCCCTGCCCGTGCTGCAGGGGGCCATCGCCGCCGGCGACGTGGCCCTGTTGGCGCAGTCACCCGGCATCGGCCGCAAGACCGCCGAGCGCCTCGTGATCGAGCTGAAGGGTCAATATTCACCGGGCGAGCCGTCACCCGTGGCCGGCGGCGGCGCGACGGAGGCGGCCGCCGGGACGTCCGGGGCCCAGCGCGATGCGGTCAAGGCGCTGACGACGCTCGGCTTCAAGGCCGCCGACGCGGACAAGGCCGTGCGGCAGGCCTCGCTGGCCCTGGGGCCGGGCGCCTCCACCGAAGAACTCGTCAAGCGGGCGCTGGAATGAAAAAGACGGGCGCGCCCGCGGCGCGCCCGAAAATCGCAACGCGCGGCCGGCGGAGCCGCCGGCTTTCAGCGCTGAAACTGGTAGGCGCTGGCTTCCTCCTGGTCGGCCGACGACTGGCGGCGGCGCAGGGTCGCCGGATTCGCCGACACTGAAAGATCCTGGGCGAACACGAACTGCTCGATGGAGGGCCGCAGCGTCGCCGCCGGTCTCACCAGCGTCAGCGGCTGCACGCGGACGGCTTCGGAAGGTGCGCTCACGGTCATGAGCGGGACGATGGTCCCTTCCCGGTAGGCCGCCAG
>JBJKRD010000477.1:0-11288 GCA_046704925.1 Opitutaceae bacterium
CGGAACAGCACCCCGAATGGCTCGACCTCTCCGCCCCCCTTTGATCCGACGCCTCGATGAGCCGGCGCACCCCCGACCCCTCGCCCTCGCCCCTTGCGCTCTATTCCGTCGTCATCCCGGCCCGGGACGAGGAACTCTCGCTGCCCCCGACGGTGCGCGCCATCCACGCCGCCTTCGAGCAGGCCGGCGTGCCGCACGAGAACGTCGTGGTGGACGACGGAAGCAAGGACGGCACCTGGCAGGTGCTGCAGGACTTGCGGGCGGAGATCGCGTCGCTGCACCCGGTGCAGAATCCCGGGCCCTACGGCATCGGCCGCGCCATCGTGCACGGCTTGAATCACATGAAGGGCGACGCCTGCGTCATCATGATGGCCGACGCCTCCGACGCGCCCGCCGACGCCCTGGCCTACTGGCGCCTGCTCAACGAAGGCTGGGATTGCGTACTGGGCAGCCGGTTCATCAAGGGCGGCCGGGTGGTGGATTATCCGCGGCTCAAGCTGGCGATCAACCGGCTGGCCAACCTGTTCATCAAGGTCCTGTTCCACATCCCGCTGAA
The DNA here is from genome assembly GCA_046704925.1 of Opitutaceae bacterium. Classification (GTDB taxonomy): domain Bacteria; phylum Verrucomicrobiota; class Verrucomicrobiia; order Opitutales; family Opitutaceae; genus Fen-1467. Next base: position 557 of record JBJKRD010000477.1, read on the forward strand.
CGACACGACCAACGCCTTCAAGGCGTACCGCCGCACCGTGATCGACGGCTGCCGTCCGCTCATCGCGCCGCATTTCAACATCCTCGTGGAGATCCCCCTGAAAGCCATTGTCCGCGGCTACTCGTGGACGGTGACGCCGATCTCCTGGCAGAACCGGAAGCTCGGCAAGGCCAAGCTCAAGATCAAGGAGATGGGCAGCCGCTATTTCTTCATCTGCATGTACGTGTGGCTCGAGAAGTATTTCAGCCGGGGCGACTATCGCCGGAAGTAGTTGCGGCGGCCGGTTTGGGCCCGAATAGTCTTGCCGCGCATGAACGTCACTCCCTGCCCGCTGGCCGGCCCGCTGCTCATCGAACCCAAGGTCTTTGGCGACCAGCGCGGCTTCTTCCTGGAATCATGGAGCCGGCAGCGCTACCGGGATGCGGGCATCGCCGAGGATTTCGTGCAGGACAACTTTTCGCTGTCGCAGCGCGGCACGCTGCGCGGCATGCATTTCCAGAATCCCCGGCCCCAGGGCAAGCTCGTTTCAGTCTGGCAGGGCGAGGTGTGGGACGTGGTCGTCGATCTCCGCCGGTCGTCGCCGACCTACGGCCAGTGGTTCGGGGTGACGCTCTCGGCCGAAAACAAGCGCCAGTTCTACGCGCCGCCGGGCTTCGCCCACGGTTTTGTGGTGCTGAGCGAAATGGCGCTCTTCCACTACAAATGCACCGAGACTTATTCGCCGCAGGATGAGCTCGGTTTTCGCTGGGACGACCCCGCCGTCGGGATCCAGTGGCCGCTGCCGGGCGCGCCCCTGCTCTCCGCGCGCGACCGCGCCGCCCCGCGGCTCGGCGACATTCCGCCGGATCGACTCTTTTAGTTCGTATGTTCTGGCCCGGTCACAATGCACCATCCCGAACTGGAGGGCGAACCTCCCGGTGAGCCGCAGCCGACAGTCGACTTTCCGGCTCGGCTGGAGCCTCGCCCTCCAACCAAGAATCGTCGCGCCTCGCGATCGCACGGAACGACCCTAGCCCGGGTTACAGGCTTTTTTCCACCACCCTTCCCATGCCACTTCCCAAGATTCTCCTTTTCGGCAAGATCGGCCAGGTAGGCTGGGAGCTCCGCCGCACCCTGGCCGCGATGAGCCGGCTGGTCTGCGTGGATTATCCCGACGTCGATTTCACCCGCCCGGAATCGATCCGGCAATGGATCGCGGACACCGCGCCGGACGTCATCATCAACGCGGCGGCGTACACGGCCGTCGACAAGTCGGAAACCGACGAAGCCCTGGCGATGAAAATCAACGCCGCGGCGCCCGGGGTGATGGCCGTGGAGGCCCAAAGGCGGGGCTGTTTGCTGGTCCACTACTCGACCGACTATGTCTTCGACGGTGCCAAGACCTCCCCCTACGTGGAAGAGGACCCGCCGAACCCGCTGGGCGCCTACGGCCGCACCAAGCTCGCCGGGGACCAAGCCATCCAGGCCGCCGGCTGTCACCACCTGATCTTCCGGTTGTGCTGGGTTTACGGAACCCGGGGGAGCAATTTCATGCTGACGATGATGCGGCTGGCCCGCGAACGCGAGAAACTGCGGGTCGTGCGGGATCAGGTCGGTTGCCCCACCTGGTCGCGGATGATCGCGGAGACCACGGCCCTCGCGCTCCTGCACGCGTCCCGTCCGGGCCAGGCGGCAGCCTGCTCGGGCACCTATCATCTCTGCGCCTCGGGCCACACGAGCTGGCACGGTTTTGCCCAGGCCATCGTTGAGCTGATGCCGCCGGAAGGCCGCAAGTGCCGGGAGGTGGAGGCCATCAGTTCCACCGAATACCCGACGCCGGCCAAACGTCCGGCGTATTCGGTCATGTCCTGCGCGAAACTGGAACGTGTCTTCGGCCTGCGGCCACCCGACTGGCAGGACAGTCTGCGGCAGGTGCTGGAAACCTGACGAAGATCTGAATTCAAAGCGCAACCGCGAAGAACACGAACGCTCGCGAATATGGACGACAAGCTGATCTTCCGTGACGAGACCTATCGACTCATCGGTGCGTGTCTCGCCGTGTACAAAGACAAGGGGAATGGATTTGCCGAGCCCGTGTACCAAGACGCGATGGAGATCGAACTGGAGCTTTCCGGAATTCCTTTCGACCCCCAACGCAACTATCCCATCCAATATCGGGGACGAACTCTACGCCACACCTATACGCCGGACTTGCTGTGCTTCGAGGCGATCGTTGTCGAACTTAAGGCAGCCAAAGCCCTCACTGACGAGCATCGCGCTCAAGTGCTAAATTACCTCAAGGTGACCGGCCTGCAGCTCGGCCTGTTGGTCAATTTCGGCTCGCATCCCCGTCTCGAATGGGAGCGTATCGTCCTGACCCAACATTGAATTTCGCGTCCCTTCGCGCTCTTCGCGGTTCCACTCCATCATGAACCTCCTCGTCACCGGCGGCTGCGGCTTCATCGGCTCGAATTTCGTCCGCCAACGCCTCACCGAGGCCGGATCGCCCCTGCGCCGGCTGGTCAACCTCGACAAACTCACCTACGCCGGCAACCCGGCCAACCTGGCCGACCTGGCGGCCGACCCCCGCTACGGTTTTGTCCAGGGCGATATCGGCGATGCCGCGCTGGTGACCCGGTTGCTCGCCGAACACGAGATCGATGGCGTCGTCAATTTTGCCGCCGAGTCGCACGTCGACCGGTCCATCGATTCCCCCGAACCATTCATCCAAACCAACGTTGTCGGCACCCTTCGTCTGCTCAACTGCGCGCGGCAGTATTGGGCGGCGCTGCCGGAGACGCGGCGGGCCGGCTTTCGCTTCCTGCATGTCTCCACCGACGAGGTCTACGGTACGCTGGCTCCGGACGCTCCGGCGTTTTCCGAGTCCAACCGCTACGAGCCGAACAGCCCGTATGCGGCCTCAAAGGCCGCCAGCGACCACCTCGTGCGCGCCTACCACCATACCTTCGGGCTGCCGGTGCTCACGACCAACTGCTCCAACAATTACGGCCCTTACCAGTTTCCCGAGAAGATGATACCGCTGATGATCCTCAACGGGCTGGAGGGCAAACCCCTGCCGGTGTACGGGGACGGCCGGCAGGTTCGCGACTGGCTTTATGTCGAGGACCACTGCACCGGCATCTGGCAGGTGCTGCGCCAGGGGCGGGTGGACCACACGTACAACATCGGCGGGCTCAATGAACAGGCCAACCTCGACGTCGTGCGCACCATCTGCCGTCTGCTCGACGCGCGGGCGCCCGGCCCCGACCGCCAGCCGCACGAACGGCTCATCTCCTTCGTCAAGGACCGCCCCGGCCATGACCGGAGGTACGCCATCGATTGCTCCCGCATCCAGCGCGAGCTCGGCTGGAAGCCCCGGGAATCCTTTGCCACCGGCCTGGAAAAAACCGTCGCCTGGTACCTGGCGAATCGCGACTGGTGCCGGGACATCACCGACCATCGTTACGCGCGCGAACGCCTCGGCACCGCCGGCTGATCAACCGCGAAGAGCGCGAAGGCGCGCGAATTGCCATGCCCGACGATCTGTTATATCGCGACGAGGTATACCGAATCGTTGGCGCCTGCGTCGCGGTCCACAAAGACAAGGGCAATGGATACGTCGAACCGGTCTATCAGGATGCGCTGGAAATCGAGCTGGAGATCGCCGGCATTCCTTTCGATCCTCAGCGCAATTACCAGATCTTCTACCGGGGACGCCCGCTGCGGCACACCTACACTCCCGATGTGCTCTGCTTTGAGAAAATCATCGTCGAGTTGAAGGCAGCCAGGGCCCTCACGGACGAGCACCGCGCCCAAGTCTTGAACTACCTGAAGGTGACTGGACTTCAACTCGGCCTTCTGGTCAATTTTGGTCTTATCCGCGTCTCGAATGGGAACGCATAATCCTGACCCAGTAATGACCTTGGCGCCACTTCGCGTCCTTCGCGGTTAATCACGTCTCAATGAACCGAAAAGGCATCATCCTCGCCGGCGGATCCGGCACGCGGCTTTACCCGCTGACCATCGCGGTCTCGAAACAGCTCATGCCCGTCTACGACAAGCCGATGGTCTATTATCCGCTCTCGGTGCTGATGCTTGCGGGCATCCGGGAGATCCTGCTCATCTCGACACCCCAGGACCTGCCGCTCTTCCAGCGGCTGCTGGGCGACGGTGCGGCCGTCGGGCTGAAGCTCGCCTACGCGGCCCAGCCGCGACCCGAGGGCCTGGCCCAGGCCTTTCACATCGGCGCGGATTTTGTGGGCGACCATCCGTCCGCGCTGGTCCTGGGCGACAACCTGTTCTACGGCCACGATTTCGCGGGCTCACTGGCCGCGGCCGGCCGGCGCATCCAGGGGGCCACGATCTTCGGCTACCGCGTCGCCGATCCGACCGCCTACGGCGTGGTCGAGGTCGCCCCGGACGGCCGCGCTCTCTCGATCGAGGAGAAACCGAAGCAGCCGCGGTCCAACTACGCCGTCCCCGGCCTGTATTTCTACGACGACCAGGTGGTCGCGCTCGCCCGTGCGCTCAAACCCTCCGCCCGCGGAGAACTGGAGATCACCGATCTCAACCGCCTCTACCTGGAACGCGGTCTTTTGCACGTCGAACTCCTCGGCCGCGGCACCGCCTGGCTCGACACCGGCACCCACGAATCGCTGGTGGAAGCCGCCCAATTTGTCCATGTCATCGAGAACCGCCAGGGATTGAAGATCGCCTGCCTGGAGGAGATCGCCTGGCGCCAGGGCTGGATCGACCGGACGCAGATGGAGCAGAACATCCGGCAGCTTGGCAAATCGGGCTACGGCGACTACCTCCGCCGCGTTCTGGCCGAAACGCCGGACCGGTGATCGCCCGCTCCCGGCGCCCGGACGGCCGCAACGGGTCGCTTGCCAGCGGGAGTCCGTCCCGCATGCTCGCGCCATCGGTGCAGGTTTCCTTCCTCATCCCGCTTTTCAACTGCCTGCCGTTGACCCGGCGTTGTCTGGAAACGCTGCAGGCCACGCTGCCGGCCGGCCTGGCGCACGAGGTCATCCTGATCGACGACGGCAGCACCGACGGTACGCGCGATTGGCTCGGGACGGTGGCATCGCCCTGCCGGCCTCTGTTGAACGAGGCCAATCTGGGCTTCGCCGCGACCTGCAACCGCGGCGCCGCGGCGGCCCGGGGAGATTTCCTCGCCCTGCTCAACAACGACCTCGAGCTGCTGCCCGGCTGGCTGGAGCCGATGCTCGAGGGTTTCGCCCGCCTCCCGCGCGCCGGCGTCGTGGGCAACCTCCAGCTCAACGCCGCGACGCGGGAACTCGATCACGCCGGCATCGTCATCGGTGCGGACGGCAAGCCGGCCCACCTGCGGGCCGTGCCGACGGCGCCGCCCCGCGCGCCGGGCTACGCGCCCATGCCGGCCGTGACCGGGGCGTGCGCGGTGGTACCCCGGGATTTGTTCACCACCCTTGGGGGGTTCGACGAAGCCTTTCGCAACGGCGGCGAAGATGTCGACTTCTGTCTGCGGGCCCGCGCGGGCCGGCGCGGCACCTGGACGGCCCTCGGCAGCACCGTCCTGCACCACATCAGCACCTCGCCCGGCCGCAAGGCCCGGGACGAGGAGAACTCGTACCGGCTCTTCCGCAAATGGGGGACCGTGCTCGAACGCGAGGCGTGGCGCACCTGGTGCCGGGACTACCTGGCGGACGTCCGCGCGGGCGCCGTACCGCGGCATCCGCGGGCCGTGCGGCGCGCAGCCCTGTTCCTGCGGCGCTGGCTGCCGCAGCCCGGACGCTGGGCCCGCACCAACGTGGCGCAAAATCTCGCCGTGGAGCTCGAACGCTGGGAGCGTCTCCTCCCCGGCGCCTGAAAGACCCATGCCCGCCGGTCGCAAGATGATGGCCCCCAAGCCCCGCGAACGCGCCTAGCATCCGTCCGCCGGCCCCGCGTCTTTTCCGACCTGCTTCCGATCCCCATGGCATTCCGGACCTCCAAAACCCGACGCGACCCCGAGCATGCGGACGGGTGGCAATCATTGTCGCTGTCCCGCTGGCGTCGCCGCGGAGTCTTTTTCTACTACGACGGCGAGGCCACGGCCGTCTGGCTGCGCGACCGCGGCGAGGTCGAGGTGCCCGTGGCCGTTCCCGGGCGACGCCTGGACGTGATCGGCCGCGTGCTCGATCTCGGCCGGGAGTTTCCGACCGCATACCCCTTCCCCGGTCTGCGCGTCCAGGTGAACGGGCGGCGGCTGGGCCAGGTCTGGCCGGTGCGGCCGGGCCGGTTTCACTGGTGCTTTCTCCTGCCGCCGGGCGGCCTGCGCGAAGGAGCGGTGGTCACGCTGGAACTCGGCGGCGTCGGCTGGAGCAACTTTTTCGCCTGGCTGGGCCGGCGCCTGGAGAAGGTGCCGCTCCCACGCCGGGTCCAGGCCCGACTGCAGGAATACCGTCAGCAAAAACGCAACCGTCAGCTCCTGATCGAGGCCATCGCGGTCGACGACGACGAATTGCTGAACTTCCGGAACCATCGGCTCATGCCGGCTCCCCGCTTCCTGGCGGAAACCTGGAAACCGGGCCTCAACCTGGTGGGCTTTTTCCGCGCGGCCCTGGGCGTCGGCGAATCGGTGCGCTGCATGGCGCGGGCGTGTGACGCGGTCGGCCTGCCGGCCGCCCTGGTGGATCTCCGCCTCAACTGTCTCAACCCCCCGGTTGACGACACGTACGCGTCGCGCTTCCAGGCGGAGAATCCGCATCCGGTGAACGTGTTCCACCTGGACGCGCCCCAATCGGAGGAGATCGACCATCACCACGGGCCGGAATTCCGCCGTGGTCGCTACAACGTGGGCTACTGGGCCTGGGAGTTGCCCGATTTTCCCGATCCGTGGGTGCGCCAGCACCGCTACTTCGACGAGATCTGGTGCCCCTCGGAATTCACCCGGGCCGCCATCGCTGCCAAGGTGCCCAAGCCGGTCCTGGCCATGCCGCACGCCATCGATTTTCCGGTTCCCGCGGGCTCCGTTCGCGCGAAGTTCGGCCTGCCCGAAGGCGTCTTTCTTTTCTTATTCATCTACGATTTCAACTCCACGCAGGAGCGCAAGAATCCCGGCGCGGTGATCCAGGCGTTCCGCCGCGCGTTTCCCGGCGGCGGCCCGGTGGGCCTGGTGATCAAGGCGCAGAATCCGACGCGGCACCCGGCCGCCCTGGCCGCGCTCGAGGCGGAGCTGGCCGGCCTGGCCAACACCGTGCTGCTCAACCGCACGCTGTCGCGTGCCGAGGTGTACGAACTCCAGCAGTCCTGCGACTGTTTCGTCTCCCTGCACCGGGCCGAGGGCTTCGGCCTCAATGTCGCCGAGGCCATGTTCCTGGGCAAGCCGGTGATCGCCACCGACTGGTCAGGGACCGCCGAGTTCGTAAACGACACGAATGGCTGTCCCGTGAAACACCGGCTGGTCAGACTGGAGCGCGACTACGGCCCGTACGGTCGCGGCCAGGTCTGGGCCGATCCCGACCTCGATCACGGCGCGTTCTGGATGCAGCGTCTGGTGGCAGACGAGACTCTGCGGCAACGCCTCGGCGCCCAGGCGGCCGCTGACATCCGCCGCTTGTTCTCACCCCAGGCCGTGGGCCGTCGCTACGCCCGCCGCCTGCAGATGTTCTCGCTCTGGTAGCCGGCCCAATCCAACCGGACCTCAAGGCGGCGGCCTGACCGGCGGGTGCGGGCCCCGTCTCCCGAAAGCCGTCCGGTCCAGGATCCGCCGGCGAAAACGGCGCTCGCGGCCGATCCTCTCCTCAACGCTGCGCCGCGTCCCACTCCTTGACGCGCTCGCAAACCCTCCGCACGTCGGCGTCGGCCAGCTCCGGATGTATCGGCAGACCCAGCAGTTCGCGACACGCCCGCTCGGTCTCGGGCAGGCTCACGTCGGCGTTCCGATAGGCCGGCTGGCCATGCACCGGAACGGGATAAAGGACCGAGGTTTGAATGCCATCGGAAGCCAGATGGTTCCGCAGCGCCTCCCGCCCCGGGGTGCGCACCACGAATTGATGCCACACGGGCTCACTGCCCGGCGTCGGCTGCGGCAGGACCAAGCGCGTGCCGCGGAGTTCGGTGAGATAGCGCGCGGCCAGCGCCCGCCGTCTGGCGTTGCCCGCGTCGAGGTGCGGCAGTTTCGCCCGCAGAATCGCCGCCTGCAGCTCGTCCAGGCGGCTGTTCTTGCCGGAAACCTCGCTGACATACCGGTCGCGCCAGCCGAATTGCCGCCGGAGCCGGACCTGTTCGGCCACCCGCGCGTCATCGGTCGCGACTGCGCCCCCATCCCCGATCGCGCCGAGGTTCTTGGTCGGATAAAAACTGAATGCCGCCGCGTCACCCCAAGTGCCGACCCGCCGGCCCCCGACGGCCGCGCCGTGCGCCTGGGCGCAGTCTTCCACCACCGCCAGCCGGTGGCGGCGGGCGATGGCGAGGATCCGCGGCATGTCCGCCGGCAGCCCGTAGAGATGGACCGGGACCACCGCCCTCAACGCAGGATCCGGCGGACCGGCGAGCAGGCGGTCGAGGCCGGCCGGATCCATGACCATCGTCGACGGCTCGATGTCGACAAACACGGGTCTGGCTCCGGCGAGCTCAATGGCGGCCACCGTCGCCGTCGCGGTGTGCGCCACGGTGAGGACGCGGTCCCCGGCCGTCACGCCCACGGCCCGCAGCGCCAGTTCCAGCGCGTCCGTGCCGCTGGCCACGCCCACCGCCTGCGCGCACCCGAGGTAGCCGGCAAACTCCCGCTCGAACGCCGCCACCTCCGGGCCGAGAATGTAACGCCCGCTTTCGAGGACCCGGCGGACCGCCGCGTCGATCTCGCCGGCCCCGCTCCGGTAAGCCGCCAACGGATCGGCGGTCGCCAGCGGACGCGGCGGCGTCATACGTAATGGCGCAACTCGCGCCGGTAATACGCGAGGGTGCGGGTGAGAGCCGGACGCAACGCCGTGCGCGGACGCCAGCCCAGCGTGCGCTCGATCAAGCCGTAGTCGGCGTAGAAATCACCGATGTCGATCTTGCGCCGATCGGCCGGGAATCTCCGGTTCACGTACCGCCCGCCGCCGCAGATCCGGATCATCAGGTCCGCGAGATCGCGCAGGCTGATCCGCTCGCGGCCGCCGAGGTTGAAAGCCCGGCCGACCGCCGCCGGTGAAGCCGCGGCCAGCAGGAACGCCTCCACGGCGTCGTCGACGTAGGTGAAGTCGCGCAATTGCGCGCCCCCCCAGACCGCAATCGGCCGGTTCTCCAGCAGCGAGCGGATCCAGACGCCGAGGAAGGTCTGTCGCGCGTCCTTCACCCGCATGCCCGGGCCGATCGTGTTCGTCAGGCGCAGCACGCAACTGGCGATGCCGTGCACCTCACGGTAGAGCAGGTGGTAGGCTTCACCGGCGAGCTTGTTGATGCCGTTGACGTCCACCGGCCGGAGCGGATGGCGCTCGTCGACCGGCAGATAGTCCGGCCGACCGTAGACCTGCCGGGTGCTCGCGAAGACGATCCGGATCCCGGGATTGTGCTTCCGGCAGGCTTCAAGAATCGACAACTGGGCGCGGGCATTGATCTCGAGGTCCGTCTGCGGATCCGTCATCGAATCCAAATGGCTGGTCTGGCCGGCGAGATTGAAAAGGAAGTGCTGCCCGGCCACGAAATGCGGCAGGCTGTGCGCATCGCGCACGTCGGAGATGTTCAGCCGCACCTGGTCGGCGATGTCCGCCAGGTTGCGCAGATTGCCGCCGTACTCCGGGATCAGGCTGTCGACCAGCGTCACGGTCGCGCCCAGGCCGACCAGCCGCCGGGCCAGATGGGAGCCGATGAAACCGGCGCCGCCGGTGATCAGCACGCGCCGGCCGGCAAACGTTTTCGCAAGCGGCACGGCCATGGCCGGAAAATCTGGAAGGACGGATGCGAGAACGCCACCCCGAAAACGGTTCCGGCGGATGACCCCCGGCCTGGTGGGGTCACGATCGGGCTGTTGTGTCCACCACCGAGCGACTCGCTCCACGTGCGCCCGCCTCAACCGGCCCCTGCACGGAGGTTCCGGGCAGCCCGACCCTCGCTGTATTCGGGGCGAACGGTCGGCGTTCCGCGGCACAATTTGTGGTGAAAAAAACGTTGTTTCGTCGCGCCGGTCACCGTCGGCTGGAAAAATCTTGTGGCACCGTGCCGCTCTGCTAAGCCGGGCCTCGCCCATGGAATCCAGCCACCGCTTCCGCGTCCGTTATCGGCGGGTCCATGTTTGCGGCGATCGGATTATCCGGAACGGGCGCGCCGTTTTCCCCCTTTCCCCTTTCCCACCTTCCCACTTTCCCAATTTCCCAATCTCCCGCTTTCCCACTTTTCCGCTTTCCCACTTTTCCCATGAAAGTCCCTTACTTCGACCTGCCGGCGCAGATCCGCGCCCTCCGTCCCGAACTGGATGCCGCCATCGCGCGCACCCTGGATGCGTGCTCGTTCTGCCTGGGGCCGGACGTGGCCGCCTTCGAGCGCGATTTTGCCGCCTTTCACGGGGCGGCCCACTGCATCGGCTTCAACAGCGGGACCTCCGCGCTGCACGTGGCCATGCGCCTGCTCGACATCGGTCCGGGCGACGAGGTCATCACGACGCCCTTCACGTTCGTCGCCACCAGTTGGGCCATCAGCTACGTCGGCGCCAAGCCCGTCTACGTCGACATCGATGAAGCGAGCATGAATCTCGATCCCCGCCTGGTGGAGCAGGCGATCACGCCGCGCACCAGGGCCGTCATGCCGG
>JBJKRD010000478.1:0-5614 GCA_046704925.1 Opitutaceae bacterium
ACCGCTCGGGGCCCCTCTCCGCCCGGAATGACGGCCCGGCCGCCTCCGGTCAGGCGGGGCGGCGTTCCCCGCCGTCGCGGAATCCGATCTTCGCGTGCATGCCGTCGCAGAACGGCTTGTTCAGCGAGCCGCCGCAGCGGCAGAGGTAGATCGACTCGCCGGAGTCGATCGTCCGCCCGGCGGCGTCCTTGAGCGCCCCGACGTGCTGCGCGTGAAGCGGGCCGTCGGGGTCGGCGTGATCTCGGCGTCCATAACGGGACACCGTCGCCAATTCGCGGGCGGTTGCAGGCGGCCGGGCCCGGCGACCGGCGGGGCCGCAGCGGACGGTCCGGTCCGACGCCGCTGGGCGACGGGTATGACCGCCGGTCGATTTCGGCGGGCATTTTCCACCCGGATGAGGTAATGATCCGGGCGGTACTCGATGCGACCGCTGGCCTCCAGTTCCCGCCGGTCCCTCCTCCTGCCTCTGACCCTCGCCTGCTGCTGGACGCTCTGGGAAGTGGCCAGCAGCGCCGGCTGGGCGTTCAAGGCACCGAAGTCGCTGGGCTACATCATCCGTTATACGAGCGTGGACGGACTCCTCGGCCTGGCGGCGTGCGGCCTGCTCTTCTGGACCTACAACCGGCTCCGCCGCCATCTCGAATTCCTGCCCCTGGTCCTGCTGGTCGTCCCGCTCTGCTTCCTCGCCGCGGTGCTCTGGCACACCGCCTCCCTGGTGATCTTGTGGCGCCTCGGCTGGAACGACCGGCTCTACCTCGGCGTCACGAACGTGCTGGTGGGCGGCGGGCTCATGGACGGCATCACCCTCGCGCTGTTCTCGATGCTGTTCTTCGCCGTCGACCACTGGCTGCAACTGCGCGATCAGCGGGAGAAGGCGCGCGAGGCGACCGCGCTCGCCCACCAGGCGCAGCTCAAGATGCTGCGTTACCAACTCAACCCCCATTTTCTCTTCAACACCCTCAATTCGATCCGGGCCATGATCATGCGCGAGCCGGACCGCGCCCGGCAGATCGTCACCGAGCTCGCCGAATTCCTCCGCTACTCCCTCGACGGCCACGGGCCCGATTCGACGGTCGGCGAGGAGATGGAGGCGATCGCCAGCTACCTCGCCATCCAGCGCATCCGGTTCGAGGAAAAGCTCGCCGTGACCGTGCGGGTCGACCCGGAGCTGGAGGGCTACGTGGTGCCGTGCTTTCTCGTGCACCCGCTGGTGGAGAATGCCGTGAAGTACGGGATGGAGACGAGCGAACCGCCGCTGCGCCTCGAGATCGAGATCACGCCCGCCGGCCGCGGGCTGCGGATCCGCGTCTCCAACACCGGCCGGCTCGTGGCCGCGGCGCCGGGCGGCACGAACGGCACCGGCATCGGCCTGCAGAACGTGGCCCAGCGCCTGGAGCTGGCCTTTCCCGGCCGCCACGCGTTCACGTTGACGGAGCGCGACGGCTGGGTGCACGCCGAGATCAGCCTGCAGCCGGCGGCGGAGGCGGCGGGGCCATGACGCGCGCCCGGGCCGTGATTGTGGACGACGAGCGCCTCGCACGCCGCGAGTTGTCCTTCCTGCTCCAGCACCACCCGGAGATCGAGGTCGTGGGCGAGGCCGGCTCGGTGAAGGATGCGGTGCCGCTCCTGGAGCGCCTGCAGCCGGAGCTGATCTTCCTCGACATCCAGATGCCGCGGGAAAACGGATTCGAGCTGTTCGAGCGCACCAGCGTGGGCGCCGCGGTCATTTTTGTCACGGCCCACGACGAATTTGCCCTGCGGGCCTTCGAGGTGAACGCGCTCGACTACCTGATGAAGCCGGTGAATCCGCGCCGGCTGCAGCAGGCGATCGAACGGTTTCTCCGGCGCGGTTCCGCGGCCCCCGCCTCGCCCCGGCCCCTGGCCTACGAGGACACGATCTTCGTGGCGGTCGGGCCGTCGCCGCGCTTCGTGAAGCTCTCCTCCCTCGTGTGCATTCTCGCGGAGGGCGACTACTCCCGGCTGGTGGGCACCGCCGGGTCGCTCGGCCTGGTGCTGAAATCGCTGAAGCAGTGGGAGGCGCTGCTGCCGGAACGGCATTTCTGCCGCATCCAGCGCTCGGTGATCATCAACTGCGAGCGCGTGGAGCGGTTCGAGCCTTGGTTCAACAGCTCCTACCAGGTTTACCTGCAGAACCAGCCCCGGCCGCTCACCATGAGCCGCCGGCTGGCGAAACGGTTCCGCGCCCGGTTCGGCGTGTAGCTTTCCGGCATGTAGGGCTGCCGCTTGCCGGCAGGCCGAATTGCCAATCGTCAGTTTCGGCCCGGACACAAGGTCCGGCCCTACGTGAAGTTCGACCTACCCGATATGCAGGGCCGCCGCCGGTCCTGAGCGTGTCGAAGGATGAGCGGAGTCGAGGGGCTCGTCGGCGGGCCGCATCGTCGACTCCGAACCAGCCCGACGCCGGGGCCGTCTGGTCCCGGCCGGGCGGAGCATCGGCTCGAGCCAAGTCATCAGCGCGCCGAGGCCCTCCCCGCGTACGCCGGAAGGGCTCGGCGTCTCGCGAACCCAACGCCTCGGGGAGGCGGGCCGGCTCTCCGACTCGCTCCCGGGTGGCGGTATGGGCCCGGCGCTCAGACTCATGGGGTCTCCCCTTTGCCGGCCAGCAGTTTTCCATCAAGGAAGTACGCCGTCTGCACGCCCTCGGGCAGCTGGGCGAGGTACTTCTTGATGGTCTCCACCTGTCCGCCGTGGTGCACGGGTACGACCTGCCGCGCCCCGGTCAGCTTCGCCATCTTGAGCGCCTGTCCGGTGTTCCCCCCGCAGCCGTACAGCAGCGGGAAGACCACGTCGGCGTTCACCGCGGCCATTTCCGGCAAGGGCTGCGTATCTCCCGTGATGTAGTACCGCGCCCCGTTGAGCGTCAGCACGTAGCCGACCCACCCGGCGGCCTGCGGATGGTTCCACTCCTTTTTCTCAAAATACGCCGGCACCGTGCTGAATGCGAAACCGGCCAGTGTGTACGTCTGGTTGGGTTCCACGGCCCGCATGCCGGCGAGGCCTTTTTCCCCGGCCAGTTTCACGACTTCCGCCGGCCCCGCGAGGATCACCTGGGGATTGGCCTGGAGGTAAGCCTGCAGGACCGCGGGCTGGAAATGGTCCGAGTGCGGGTGCGTGATCAGGATCAGATCGGGCTTCACGAGCTTCGTCTTGGTCGCGGCCTCCTCGGGCCCGGTGGTCGGATCCACGAACACCACGCCGCCGCCCTTGCGGGCGAAGCGGAGGTCGTTGTCGTTCAGATGCACGACGCCCTTGAGCAGCTTGCCGTCCGCCTCGGACCCGGCGGGCGGGCAGCCTTCCTTCTTCCCGGGATCCCCGGCCCGGGCGGAAACGAGGCCCACCGCCAACGCAAACACGGCGAGCAATGAATGGAACATGGTTTTGTGCACGGCTATCTCCTGGTTCAATGTTGGATGGTACGAGGAATCGCCCCGCAGCCGGGCGGGATCCCGCGGATCCCGGGATCGGACGATCCGGAGGGCGGGGCGCACGGCCGCGATGCGGCGACGGTTCTGGCGTCGGCCGGCCCTGATGGCGCCCTGCTTTCGAGCGCCGGCTTGCCGGATCGACGAGCGGTCGTGCAGGTCGACCAGTGGAACGCCGGCTCTCCCGGTGATCCGCCGCCGGCTCGTCCCGAGGTCCAGCCGCGGACGGCAACGGTGACGGACCTAATGGGTCGGCGGACGTTGCGCGCCGGCGGCCGGGCGTTCTTCAGCGGCTTTGGCCACCTCCACCGCGAAGACGTAGCTGGGACCGAACAGGTTCGAGCGGAAGATCACGTACTTGCCGTCCGGCGAGAAGCGGACGTTGGGCTCCAGGTGGTAGTTGTGCTTGGCCATGTTCACCAGCCGCTCGGCGTGGAGCACCCCCGGGCGGATCAGGTTCTCGCCCAGCGTGTGGTTGTCCGGGATCAGCTCGGGGCGAAAGAGGTAGATCCACTGGGCCCCCGGCCCGCGCCCGCCGTCACCGCAGAACAGGGTCCCGTCGGCCGAGCGGTTGAAGTGGATCGAGCCGTCCTCCGGCGGATAGTAGTACCAGGTCCGCGCGCCGGTCGCGACGTTGACGCTGGCCACGTACGACACCGGACCGCGCAGCGGAAAGTGCAGGTCGTACCAGACGTTCCCTTCGTCGTCCCAAAACTGATGGCCGGCACCCTCCATCTGCATGATGCGTTGGTCGATCTGCCGGTTGCCGGTGCCGTCGGTGCGGATCACCCAGAGCTTGTCGACCTGGTTCCAGGCACCCTGATGCGCGTACATCAGCAAAGTCGGATCGGTGG
Organism: Opitutaceae bacterium; assembly: GCA_046704925.1. Taxonomy (GTDB): domain Bacteria; phylum Verrucomicrobiota; class Verrucomicrobiia; order Opitutales; family Opitutaceae; genus Fen-1467. Next base: position 4,298 of record JBJKRD010000478.1, read on the forward strand.
GAGAGAACTGGAAATGGTCAAGCCAGTCGGTGCTGGCGTAGATCGCCCGACTGGCGCCCGTCTTCAGGTCGGTGACGAACTCCACCATCGGCAGACGCGCGGCCAGCCGCCGGGCCATCATCTCGGACTTGTCGGGCCGCACCACCTCCGAGTAGTTCCGCGCCCCGCCCGGCACGCCGGCGCCGTTGCGTCCGCGGAAGTCCGCGCCCTCGCCGATGATATAGCTGCCGGCCGCCAGGGTCTCGTCGGCGTTGACCGAGAACACGCCGGCGCGGCGCGGGAGCACGGCCAGCCGGCGGGCGGCGCCGGTGGCAATGTCGGCAGCCCAGAACTCCTGCACCTCCGGGTCGGCCGTCGGCTTGTCGTAGTAGACCGTCGCCGTTTTGCGCCCGACTTCGACCGCCCCGGGCCCGCCGCCGACCGGGCCCGGCACCAAATCCCGCGTCGTCATGGTGCGGAAATCGATCACCCCGATGCCGTGGCCGGGGGTGATGAAAACCATCTCGTGCCCATCCGGGGTGAAGGCATTGATATTAAAATAGAGGCTCAGGGAGTTCGGCTCGTTCGTCAGCCGGATCACCCGGTGCCCGGTATCAGGATCGATCCAGGATTTCGGGGGCCCGGGCTCGGCGGCCAGGACCACCGAAAGTCCCAGGACCAAGACGGCAAAACCGAAGGGCAGGCGATTCAGAATGCGACGGGACGGGATCATATGCATCACAATGGACAGAGGTATGGCGGACGACGGCGGCACCGGACAGTTCAACCAGGAGACATAAACCAGACGCCGGGGCGGGGCAACCGGTGACGGCACGGATCCGGCGGCTATCCCTTTCACGCCGGGCGACTCCGTCGCCTCGGCCCCGATCACGGGCCGGAATCGGCCGCGGGCGCCAAGTCGTGCCGGACGAGGTGGGCCAGCATTTCCGCCGGGAATGCCCGCGCCTCGGGCGAATCGAGAATCGAACTGTGATCGCAACCGGCGATGATCCTGAGGTAGCCGCGCCGGCCCTCCGGCGGCGGCGGTGGAGCGAGGCGGTCGACATCCGCCCGCAGCAGCGCCACGGCCTCGTTGAGAAAGAAATTGTCGTCGGCCCCGACGATCAAACGAACGCGGGTGAGCAGCAGGGGCTCATAGCGCGAGGGATCGGCCCGCAGCCGGGCGTCGATGTCGTAGCGCCGGAATTCCCGCGCGACGGCGGGATCGATGCGCCCCGTGCGCGGGTCGTACAAGGCGGCGGGATTGCCGTCGGCGCCCCGCGGGGCGAACACCGCCATCCAGGAGGCCCATTGCTGGCCGGAGGTGCGATGCGGGCC
>JBJKRD010000479.1:0-4331 GCA_046704925.1 Opitutaceae bacterium
CTCCAACAGCGGCTGGCCGTTGGAGAGGACGCGCGTCGTGCCGGTGAGCCACTGCGCCGAGACGCACGGGCCGTTCGCGGCCGGCGGGGGCGGAAAGGTGCAGCCCGCGACCACCCACGGAGCCGTCTGCAGCACGGTGGGCTGGCCGCTCACGGTCACCCGCGGATTGGGCGCGGTGGCCTGGGCCTGCCCGGCATGGGAGCAGGTGACCTGGGCGCCGACGTGAAGGAGGAATCCGGGCATGTCAGGTGACCGTCAGGGCGGTTTTGTTGATCATCACGGTGGGTCCGACCAACTCGACCGTCGCGCCCTTGCCGTTGTCAATGTAGATGCCACTGTCGTTCACGACGATCTTTGCGCCGGTCGTGCTTTGGAGGATGATGCCGCCGGTGGCCGGCGACGGCGGCAGGTCGCTGATCACCAGCGAGTGCTGCAACAGCGACTGGAACACGAGGTTCGGGTCGGCCGGGTTGCCCTGGGTCGCGGCCGAGGGAAGGTCGGATGAGGAGCCCCAGCGGCAGCCCGACCAGATCGGACGATCCGGATCGCCGGCCTCAAACTCGACCCACACGCCGGCCCCGATGGGCGGCACGAAATACACGCCCATCGGCGGTCCGGTCGGGCCGGCCAAAGGCGGGCACGGTTCGGCCCAGCTCGACGGGATCGCGCCCAGCACGGCGGGGACCTCGACCATCAGGCGCCCGCGCTGGTCGGGATCGAGGTTGTTGACCACCGTGCCCCGGTACTTGCCGTAGTATTTCTGGTGCGTTAGTTCGCTCATGGCAGGGAGGGGACGACCGGGGTTTGCGAGATGAGCCCGTCCCGGGAGAGGGTGAAGTTCTGCTTGTATTCGCCGCGCTTGAGGTTGTGGGTGACGCTCTCGACGTAATACATGCCGTCGTAGGCGATCCCCGCGCCGCGCACCCCGACCAACATCCGCGCCCGCAGGAGGCTCCCGTAGCGCGTCACACTGAGCGAGCCGCTGCCGCTGACGGCGTCCGCCCCGTCGCGGAGCAGGCCGAACGCCCGCTTGGCCGCCTCGTCCGGCGAGAGGCCGGTCAGCTGGTCGTCAAATACGATTTTGGCGGGCGGGGTCAGGCGGGCGCCGAGCGGCGGGTTGATGATGTCGATGTTGGGCAGCGGCACCGGAATGGGGATCTTGTCCGTGGCCGGGTCCATGATCGTGATGACCGTCACCTTCTTGGACAGACCGTCGAGGCTGAAGCTGAGCGACTCCACGTTGGTCGCCCAGTCGGAGTTCACGCTCAGCGCCGGCTGCGGCACCGGCACGCGCACGTCGGGTCCCCAATAGGCGATGCTGGTGAGCGGAACGGCGCCCGGCTCGAGGTAGAACGTGTAGCCGCTCTGGCTGGCCAGCATCCGGACGTACGCCAGGTCCGTCTCGGTCTGCATGTCGTAGCCGTCCGTGGGGGACCGGACGGTGACCACGGGCGACGGGACCACGAGGGGGGTGACGCCGTACGCGGCGTATTTCGCGAGAATCGCCGCGACCCGCGCGTCATCCGGGAGGGAGGGCCACGGGATTTTGATCTGCACGACGTCCAGGAGCACGCTGAGGTCGTCGCCGGTCAGCGTCAGGGTCGACTGGCCCGGCTCGTTGCTCGGCGACAGCTGGTGCTGGGTGACGACGCCATCCATGATGACCTGCGGCACGCCGAGGAGGGTGACGATGAGCACGACCCGCGTGACCATCGGATCGAACGCACCCGCGGGCAGGAGCAGCGTCTGGATCGGCGACAGCTTGCCCACGGTGAAGGTGAGCTGGAAGCCGCTGCCGTTGCGTCCGCTGTGGACCTGCACGCTCTGCAGCGCTTCCATCAACGGAAGGGGGGCGGGGATCGGCGCCGGCAGCGGGCCGATCAGCAACGTAAGATGGACACCGTCAAGCATGGGGAATTCCCGGGATGCCCTCGGGCAGCGTGATGCGCAGGCGGCGGCCGATCGTGGCCGTCAGCTCCGCCGGCCGCATCGCCCGGTTGGCGTCGCACAGGCGCCAGAACAGGGTGGGGTCGCCCAGGAAGCGCGCGGTGATGTTGTCGACGCGGTCGCCCTGCACGACGACATAGGTCTGGAGCAGCGAGAAGGATTCGGGCGGCGGCACGAAGCGACGCTGGAGGTAGGTGACGACGCGGCCGTCGGCCGTCGTGAGTTGGGCGGTGCCGAGGTTGGCGTAGCGGCTGTTGGGCGGGAAGGGCATGGGGCGGCCGTGGGGTTACGGTGTTCGGCAGGGGGCGGGGGCGCGGCGTGCGGGCAGGGCGCTCGCTCTCCGAGCCCGCCGGGGTGCGGCGGCATTCGGCGATGCCGCCCTACACATCAACGAGATTGTGACTGTAGGGCGCGGTCGCCGAACCGCGCCTTTCCCGGACAAGATGCAGTTGCCGCTATTCAAGGCTCGTTTCGGTCAGAGTTTGAGCCCCGAGCCGATGCTCTGGGCGCTGTTGAAGAGATTGGTGGAGGCCATCACCTCCTTCACCACGTGATGGGCGAGGAAGAGCGTGTAAGCCGGGTCCGTGAGGGACAGGTCCTGGTAGCTGAGCACGGTCAACGAGAGCTCGACCTTGGCCCGGATCGGATTCAGCACCGGGTCGTGCGCCTCCTCGGTGACGCTGAGGCTGGTGAGGCGCACCGGGAGGATGCGCTGCGGGCCCCACACCAGCAGCGTCATCGGCGCCTGGACGGGAATGATCTCGATCGTGCCGACCGCTGACAGCACGTCGTTGGCGATCACGCTCGCGCTGGACGGGTAGAGCAGGACCTCCAGCGCGGCCAGCGTCGGATAGACGCCGGAGGCGGTGGCGATCGGATTGGCCTGTTCGAGCTGGTCGGTCGCGTCGATCTCGATGGTCAGGCTGATCGTCTCCTTGGGCGCGCCGGTGAGGCGGTAGGCTTCGCCGCGGTCGCCCTCGGCGGCGACGGCGCGCGGCTCGAGGCGGCGGGTCATCGTGTCGGGATTGTACTGGAACGCGACGACGTTGGGCACCGGGTTGAACGGGCTGACGCCGACCAGGGCGCCCTTGAGCAGGCGGGGGGATCCGGGGAAGGAGCTCATGGCTGATTCAGGTGGGTCATTCGTCGAGCGCCATGGGCACGGTCGGGTGTCGGATCTGGCTCAGCTTGAAATACCCGCGGCGGTGCGGCTCGACGACGAGGGGGCGGTGGCCGCGGGGAGCGACGTTCAGCTTCTGGTCGTTGGTGGTTTCCAGGTAGACGTGATCCCTGGCGGCATCCACCGAGATCACCGCCATCTCAAGATCGGTGGTGTAATAGCGGTCTTTGCTCCAGAAACGGACGGTGACCATGTAGGTTTCGTGGGACCGGGCCGCCTCCTGGAGAACGGCCGGATCCGGATCGATGCCAAAGAGGTATTCGAGGGGGCGGCTCGATCCGGTCGGGCCGTCGTACGGTTGCGGCGTCGTATGATCGGAGGGAGGCCGGCGGACCGGTTTCTTTTCCGGCGGCGGCTTCGGGCGGGTGTAATCGCCCTCGGCGATCCAATCGCTCCACCGGCCGACCTTGATCGAGCGATCGCGGCGGTCCACCGGACCGCCGCTGAACTCAAGTCGAAAACGCACGTGCTCGCCCTCCTTCACGCTTCCATGGAAGCCGGGGTCGTCTGCGCCCTTGTACCGCGGCCCGGTTTCGCGATTGGGGAGGAAGGCGTCCTTGTCCGTATTGCCCACCTGGTTGCGGCGAATGCCATACCGCTCGAATCCCCCGCGAAGGTCTTCCTGCTCGTCGCTTTTGCTCAGGATGAGCCCCGCCGGATTGTCCGCCCGCATGATCCCGGTGGCGTCGTCGCGCTCGATGAAGCCCTTGATCATTTGGCGATACTCTCCGAGGTGGGCGCGGCAGCCGGTGTTGTCCTCGGTGAACCTCAATTCCATCTGGAAGGACGAAAAGAAATGTCCCTCCAGGGCGCGGGCCTTGTAGGTGCCGGACGGAAGCCGGCTGCGGCCCTCGTCGACGCATGGTCGCTCCCGTTTCGGCGGTTCGGGCTCCTTCTTCTGGTTGTCATCGTTGCCGCCGCCGTCGTTTCCACCCCCGTCGCCGCCGTCGCCCCCATCTCCTCCTCCGTGGAGGGTGTCCCAGATTTTGCGCAGTCGCTTGGCGCCGTTCCAGAGATCTCTCAGCTCATCGACGCCGATCCCGATGCTCGTGACCACCCCGGTGCCCACGGCGATTCCCCCGCCGATGCCGACTCCCACGCCCCACCACTTCCAGAAATCGTGGTCGTCGTCAGAAGGCCGGGGCGTGTCGCGGGTGCCGGGAGGTTTCGGCGTCGGGGGGGGCGCAGGCGTCGGGGCCGGGGG
>JBJKRD010000480.1:0-12988 GCA_046704925.1 Opitutaceae bacterium
ATGTGCGGCGGAGACCGCGGTCCTGCAGAAGATGCCGCTGTTATTTCGGGATTGGGCGGAGGTGGATTACGTCCGCGAAAAGGTCCCGGGTCAGCTTGAGGCACGGCTGCTGGCGCGGGGATACGTCGTGCTCTTCTGGGCCGACTCCGGTTGGGTGAATTTCTTTTCGACGCGGGACGCGGTCACCCCGGACGACTATCGGAAACTGAAACTCTTCGTCTGGGCGGGCGACGAGGACCAGGTGAAGGTGATGAAATCTCTGGGCTATCAACCGATCGCCCTGGAGACCGACTACATCTTTGCCAGTTTTGCCTCCGGCATGATCGAGGCCGCCCCCCTGGCCCCGACCTTCGCCATCGGGGTCCAGATCCCCACGGTGGCGACCAAGGTGCTCGATCTGAATTGGGTTCCGATCGTCGGCGCCGCCATTATCCGCAAGGACGCCTGGGACCGCATCCCCCCGGAACTCCAGACCCGGCTGCGGGACGTGTGCGAACGCGCCGGCGTGGCGCTGCGGGCTGAGGGCCGCCGCTTCCATCAAGATGCGCTGAACACGCTGCGGAAAGGACCGAAGACCAGCGTGCACACCCTGACCAAGGAGGAACGCGCTGCCTGGGATGATTTCGCCCATGCCTTGGAACCTCGCATCCGCGGCACCCTGGTCCCCGCGGGTATCTACGACGAAGTCCAACAGATGCTGCGGGAATACCGCGCCAACCATCCCGACGTCCCATGACTTCGGAAGCCACGCTGTCCGGTGGGCTGGCGGCGACACCGATCCCCTCCGGAAAGGGCTGGCGGCTCCGGCTGCGACGGACCGAGGACCTTGTCGTGGTCCTCTGCCTTGCCGTCATGGTGCTGCTGCCCCTGGCGGAGGCTTCGCTGCGCCGGCTTTTCAACACCGGGGTGGCTTCGGCGGCGGCCATCGTCCAGCACTTCTGTCTCGTGCTGGGCATGATGGGCGGGGCCATCGCCGCCCGGGATGAGCGGTTGCTCTCGCTCTCCACACTCAACCAACTCCTCAAAGGATCCGCCCAATCCGCGGCCCGGCTCTTCAGCCATGCGATCGCCGCCGCGGTTACCCTGGCGCTGGCCCTCGCGGCCTGGAAATTCATGCAGGATGAGCGCATTGCCGGCGAGCCGCTGGCCTATGGCGTGCCGCGTTGGGTGATCGCCGCCATAATGCCGCTGGGATTCGCCCTCATTGCCACTCGCCTCCTCTGGAATGCCGCGCCCGGGTGGTCGGGCCGGAGCCTCGCCGGGGCGATCGCTGGTCTGGTCGTCGCCCTTGGTCTCTGGCCGCCCCTGGCCGCGTCCTCCCTGGTCCTGCCGGGGCTCCTCCTGTTGTTCGCGGCGACGCTCCTTGGCGCGCCAGTGTTTGTCGCTTTGGGTGGCGCCGCGGTAATCCTGTTCTGGGGCGCATCCGAGCCGCTTACCGCCCTCCCCATCGATCACTACGGGCTGGTGGTCAACGCCACCCTGCCCACGATTCCCCTTTTCACCCTGGCCGGATATTTCCTGGCCGAAGGTGGGGCTTCGCGGCGGCTGGTGCGCGTGTGCAACGCGCTGGTCGGCCATTGGCGCGGCGGACCTGCCATTGTCACCGCGCTGGCTTGCGCCTTCTTTACGTCGTTCACGGGGGCCTCGGGGGTCACCATTCTGGCGCTGGGCGGCCTCCTCCTGCCCGTGCTAATCGGCGCCCGCTTCTCCGAACGCAATGCCCTTGGACTGCTGACCGGCGCCGGTTCGCTCGGGCTGCTCTTTCCGCCATGCCTGCCGCTCATTCTCTATGCGATCGTGGCCAAGGTGCGCATCGAGGACATGTTCCTCGGCGGCCTGCTGCCGGGCGTCCTGTTGGTTCTGCTGACCGCCGGCCTTGGTGTCCTTCAGGGATCCAAAGCGAAGATTTCAACGGCCCGGTTCCATTGGCGCGAAGCCGGCGCGGCCCTGCGGGATGCCAAATGGGAACTGGCCCTGCCCGTGGTGGCGCTCGCCGCCCTTTTCGGCGGGTTCGCCACGCCCCTGGAGGCGGCCGCCCTCACCGCGTTCTACGCCTTTTTCGTCGAGACTTTCATTTATCGTGACCTGCATCTTTTCCGCGATCTGCCGCGCGTAATGACTGAGTGCGGCCTGCTGGTGGGAGGCGTGCTGCTCATCCTGGGCGTGGCGCTGGGTCTGACCGACTACTTGATCGAAGCCGGGGTGCCGGACCGCCTGCTGGCTCTGGTTCAAACCTCCATCCACAGCCCTTGGGTGTTCCTGCTCGCCCTCAATGCCTTCTTGCTGGTCGTCGGCTGCCTGATGGACATCTACTCCGCCATCATCGTCGTGGTGCCGCTGATCGTTCCCTTGGGGTTGGCCTTCGGCATCCACCCGGTGCACCTCGGCATCATCTTCCTGGCCAACCTGGAACTCGGCTTTCTCACGCCCCCCGTGGGCATGAATCTGTTTCTGTCGTCCTACCGTTTCAACCGGTCGATGCCCGAGGTGACACGCGCCGTCCTGCCGATGCTCGCCGTGCTCGGAACCGGCGTCCTGCTGATCACCTATCTGCCCTTGGTGACCACCTGGCTCCCGTCGGTATTTGGCCTCCGGTAACCGCGTCCGCCGTTCCCGGAAAAAAGCTGACCGGCGGTGATCGTTTCGGTCGTGAGACTTCGCATGAATGAGCAGAGTCCGATCTGCGCCCAAGTCCGATACCACCGGCGGAGCGGACGTCGGACTCCTTACTCCGAAGACCCATCGCACCGTCCTGCCATGATCGAAGCCGTCATCGTTCTCGCGCTGCTGACCATCCTGATGATCACCGATCGCTGCCCCGACTGAGCCTGCTTTGCCGCACCCGTTCGTTTGCCCACGGCCAGTCGGCGGGTCACGGACCGGTGTGAAAGGGTCGATTGGCGTGAAACCACGAAAACCATCAGCCGGCCATTCGGGCTTTTGCTCCACCGTCTCCGGGATTGTCGCGGCGCCCCTGCGACCGGGGCGGCCGGTGCATGCTACGCACCGGAACCTCGTGCGTTGATTGGTGACTCGGACCGGACTTTTGTTATGCTTTTCGGTGTTGGCCAAAAGGCCGCGATTCGCCCGGCGCCTGAGCCACGAGGTAAACGCCTTTCTTCCCCAACCCGCGCATCGAAGGAGACGTCCGATTTCTCATCGTCGATTCGACCCATTTCCGCCCTGGCCGGCGAACAGCGGACCGGCTCCGGTGGCAAAACTCCCGCTGCGAAAGGATCCTCCACCATGAATACGCCGACGACGGATCGCTCCGCCAACCACCCCTCCCGGCACAGTCCCCGCGCAGGGCCTGCCCGCGTCGCCTGCCTGTTGCTTGTCACCGCCCTGGTCACTTCAGCCCTGCCGGTCTGGGCCAGCCCCAATGGCGCCGGCGGCCGGCGCGCCCTCGATACGATGACCGTCAACCTCTACATCGGCACCGAGCCCGCCCGCATCCTTCTGCTCGATCCAGCGGACCCCAATTTCCTTCAAAACCTCGTCGCAACGGTAACCGGGCTCTACGTCGAACTGCTTGGTTCGCAACCCCCGGTCCGCCTGCAGGGTGTGGCCGACCGGATTGCGGCGCGCATGCCGGATGTCGTGGCGGTCGAGGAGGCGACCCTGCTGCGCGTGCAATCACCCGGTGATATCGTGACGGGCGGAACGACGTCGGCCACCGACGTCGTCTTCGACTATCTGCAAATCCTGGTGAACGCATTGAACGCCCGCGGGGCCCATTACCGGGTGGCCTCGTCCTCGCAAGAGTGGGATATCGAACTGCCCATGCTCCACCTGGACGCCGGCGGTAACCCGGTGGTCATTGGTGCGCAGCCCGATGGATCTCCGATATTCCTCATCGACGACGTCCGCCAGACCGACCGGGAGGCGATCCTGGTCCGCTCGGATCTGCCCCCCGGGCAGCTGACCGTTTCCAACCCGCAGCACGGCCACTTCATCGCCGCGCTCGAGTTTCCGGAGGTGGGACTTTCCCTCACCCGCGGCTGGTGCTCGGTCGACGTGTTCACCCGGAGTCAGAATTTCCGGTACATCTGCACCCACCTGGAAGAAGAAACGGCTGAACCGATCCAGGTATTGCAGGCGCAGGAATTACTCAACGGGCCCGCCAGCACGACCCTGCCGGTCGTCCTCGTCGGCGACTTCAACTCCGATCCCCTCGGTCGCGACGGCGCACATGCCTCGGTCTACGACACCATCACGACGGCGGGATTCAGCGACACCTGGGCCGTCCTCAATTCCGCGGACCCCGCGGGCGGCCTCACCTGGGGCCACGATCCGTACCTGGCCGACCCGGGTGTTACGTTCAACCGGCGGATCGATTTCGTCTTCTACCGCGGACCGGGCTTTGTTCCCACCAATGCCGAGGTGATCGACATGGCGCTGGGACGCTCCGAGGCGCCGCTGTGGGCGTCGGATCATGCGGCGTTGGCGGCCGAGTTGCAGATCGATCGGGCTCCGTTTGCGAAGGCCGGCGCCAAATGACTTGCCCGGACGTAGGCATCCGATCGGCGACCTGATCAAGGACGGCGAACCCGCCGGCCCTGGTTTTTCCGGCGTCAAATCGCGGCTGACGGTCAGCAGAGTCTCGGGCTTGGCCGGGGCCCTGATCTCCAACGTCCACGTATTGGCGCGGCCGGGATCAGCGTAACGGACCAGCGCCCGACTCCCGGCTCACCGCGATTCTCGCGCGCTCCGGCCGCGCTGGCCCTACGGCCGGCGGGGCCGACTCCCGCTTCCGCTGGATGCCGCCCAAGGCTCCGCCGTCTACGGTCAACCGCCGGCACGATGCATGTCTGCGTCACGGGACGACCGATGCTCCAACCGGTTGGGTTTAGTCCAAGAATATCTGCCTAAGGCATTACCGGATAGCGACATCCGCATCCGCCAAACAACGCGTTCGTCCCATCGCGGCAGATCCGTTTGACCAGCAGGGAATAGCGGACGACCGGCGGCCGATTGTCTGTATTTGTGGGAAATTCCATGAACTCGTCCACCCCTTCGAGATGCTCCCTTTGTCTCGCTGCGACGTTCTTCGTAATCGTTCCGAATCATGGGCACGCCCAAGATACCGGACCGGTCTACCAATGGACCACGCTCGCCGGACGCGCGAGCCTCGGCCTTGAGGATGGCCCCGGCGCCGACGCCCGGTTCAACAACCCTCGCGGCATGGCCTTCGACGCCGCCGGCAATCTCTACATCGCCGACACCGGCAACCACACCATCCGCATGATCACGCCGGCCGGCGTCGTCTCCACGATCGCCGGCACCGCGGGCAATGCCGGCAGCGCGGACGGTCCCGGTCCGACCGCGCGCTTTGACAGCCCCCAAGGCGTCGCCGTTGACGGCAGCGGCAACGTGTATGTCGCCGACACCGGCAACCACACGATTCGCAAGATCACACCGGCACGCGACGTGACGACGCTGACCGGCCAGGCCGGCCAGCCAGGCAGCGCGGACGGCGATTTGGCCTCGGCCCTCTTCACCTCGCCCCGGGCGATCGTCGTTGACAACGTCGGGAATATCTACGTGTACGACGCGACCTTGCGCCAAATCTCGGGTGGAACGGTACGCACAATCCTCGGAAATGGCCCCCTGACCTTGGCCGACGGTTCGAACGTGACGGTCTGGACGAACGGCTCGGCGCTGGCCGTGGACGCAGCGGGACAGGTCTACTGCGGCGGCATGGTGGAGATGAATCCACTGTATCACCCGCAGCCCTTCAACACGATCTTCAGGGTCGAGCCAGGCGGCGCGGTCTCGGTGATATTCAACCCCAGCGAAGAGCCGTTCCCAACCGGTGGAGCATACGTGACCGACGTCACCCAACTGGCCGTCGACGGCGTCGGCAATCTCACGGCGATCGTCGCCACGCAATTGGCTGTGGCACACTACCAACTCGCGCGTGCGGCCGGGGAACACGGCTTCAGCGTCCTCGCCACCATCCTCGACGGGGCCGGAGCGGACAGCTATGCTTGGGGAATCGCAGTGGGCCCGACCGGCGAAACGTTTCTCTCCCGCGACGACAACGTCATCGAAAAGGTGACAGCTTCCGGGGCCCAAGCGGTGGTAGCCGGAACGCCGCGCGGTCCGTGGAGCGGACTCTCCTCCGTCGCCTCGGACTCGCTCGGCAACATCTGGGCGGGAGCGGAGAATCTCGAATACCCCGGCGGGTACCCAAGCTCCGCGCCGATGTTGCTCAAGGTCGCGCCCGACGGCACGGCCATGACACCGATCCGGCCGAACGTCCTGTACAAAATGAACGTGCCGCTGCCCGTTGGGGTGGCGGTGGATGGATCGGACAACGTCTACTTCGCCGACAACCTCGTCCTGCCGGTCACGCTTTTCGCGGTCTCGCCGGCCGGCGGCATCACCTCCACCAATCCGTCGCAGTGGCCCTACGCTGCGCCCTTTGCCGCCGACCATTCCGGCAACCTCGTTCTCGCCGATTCGAACGCCCACGTATTGTGGAAACGCACACCCAATGATCAATGGTCGGTCCTGGCGGGCGCCGAGGGTATGACCGGCGCAGACGACGGCCACGGAGGCCTTGCCCGCTTCGGATTCTTCGCGGGCATCACGATTGATCGCCGCGCCAATCTCTACGTGCTCGATTCTCAATACCTCGCGGACGGATCGCTCGCCGGCTGCTTCATCCGCCGCATCACCCCCGACGGGGATGTTTCCACGGTGAGCAAAGATCTCGCCCTGAGACCGGCCGGCGATTCACCGGGCTTTGTGCTTCCCAACGGCATCGCCGTCGACAGCCCGGGCGCGTTCTACCTGGCGTACAACTACGATCGGACCGTCCGCCGACTGGATCCCGAGGGGGTCGAGACAATCGTCGGAGGTGTTTCCGGCCAGACCGGCAGTACTGACGGCCTCGGCTCTGTCGCCCGCTTTGTCGGGCCCATGGCCATTGCCTTCGACCTGCAGGACAACCTCTACGTTGGCGACGGTTTCGATAGCAGCACGATCCGCAAAGCGCAGCCCGCCGGTCCGCCCGTGATCACCGCCCAGCCGCACAACACCACCGTTCCCGGCGGGAACGAGGCGCAGTTCGCCGTGACCGCCCGCGGAGTCCCGACGCCAACGTATCAGTGGTTTTTCAACGGCGCGGCGATCGGCGGCGCCACCACCAAGTCCCTCAGCATCCCCGGGGCCCAATCGGCCAATGCCGGCCAATACACCGTCGTGGTCTCCAACGCGCTCGGCAGCGTGACCAGCAGCGCGGCCACTCTCTTGATCTCCGCCGAATCAGGGTCGGCTTCCCCTGCATCGTCCGGCGGCGGCGCGCTGGCGCTCTGGTTTGTCTCCCTTCTGGCGATGCTCGCCGCCGTCCGACTGGCGGCGCGGAGACCTTCCCCGCCCGCGGAACGGCGGAAGATCTAGCCGCCCGGAGGCGGCATGATCTCCAGGCAGAGGGAGTACTCCTCGTAGCCCATCGCCTTCCAGAAGGCGATTCCGGCCGAATTCTTGCAGAGCACCTCGACCGTGAGGCGTTTGCCGCGCGGCCAGACGTCGTGCCTCAGCGTCTGCAGGACGCGCCGGCCGATGCCCTGCCGCCGCCGGGACCGCACCACGAACAGGTGGCGCAGGTAGATTTCGACGGGCGTTTCGCGATAGAGCGCGTAGCCGACCACCGCGCCTCTTTCCTCGAAGAGCAGCGCGGTGTAACCGCCCCGGCTCAACCAGATTCGCATCCGCTTCGCGAGTTCCAGCTCGGTCATGGGATTGCGATGTCCTTCGTCCGCGATGAGCTGGTGGTTCAGCCTGCCGAGCAGCGCGCAGTCGGCGCGGGTCCCCCGGCGATGCTGTAGCAGATTCACGACGCAAACTCCTCCCACCGGTCAGGGCAATGCGTCGTCGCACTGCCATTGGGGCCAGAACTCGCGCACGTATTTCTGACTTTCTTCGAGCACCGTGCGGATCACCGGTGTGGGCTGACCATGCCACAACGCAGCCACCTCGAGGGGGTCGAACCCATCCAGGGGCAGGATGCGCACCCGAGGATGTCGGCAGACGCCGGCCAGGTTCACGTTGACGCCGATCCCCTGTCCGCTGGCGACGTATTGCGTGATAAGATCCAGCGAGCTGGCCTCGATGGCGGGCGGCCACTCGACGCCAACGCGCTGCAGGCCCTTTTTGAAAAGCCGGCTGAGCGTCTCCTCGGCCGGCAGGATGATCAGCGGTTCTTCGATCTTTTTTTGCGCCCAAAGCTCTGGCGCCGACCGGTACCTTGAGTTGCGCGGAACGAGCAGCACCAGCGGTACGCGGAGCAGCCTCAGGCAGTGCAGCCGGGCCGGCCGGCGACTTTCCAACGGCGTCACAGCCAGGTCGATCTGCCGATCCCGCAGCCACGCTTCCAGTTGCGGCGTGAACCCGGACTGCAGGCTCAGTCGGATCTGCGGATGCTGCCGGTGCAGCAACTGCATCACGGCCGGCAGATACTCGCGTAGGACCAACTCGGGAGCGCCGATCCGGATGTGCGGTGCGGCCTGCTTCCGCAGCCGCTCCTCGATCGCGTTGAGATTCTCGAAAAACGGACGGACGAAAGCGAAAAGCTGCGTGCCTTTCGCCGTCAGCCGGAATGGACTGCGCTCAAACAGGCTCACCCCCAGATCCGCCTCAAGCAGCCCCATCTGTCCGCTCACTGCCGGCTGCTGGATGCCATAGGGGATTTGCCGCACCGCCCGGCTGATGCCGCGATACCGTGCGACGTAGTAGAACAGCTCAAGGTGGTGGATATTCAGCAAACCGGCAGAGCTTAAAGAAACTACGGGGTACTAGACAATGCCCATCCGGGAACGTCGTCGCCCGCCGGGCTGGTATCGGCCCGGCCGATGACCCGCATCAGATTTATCGATTCACCCGCCGTTATCGGGGTCGGCTAAGATGCGGGCCATCGAATCACCCCGACCCGCCATGAAGATTCTGCTGATTCTCCCGGCCAGCGAACGGGTCCGCGTGACCCCCGAGCGGCCCGACGTCCCTCGGCGCGCCATGCTGCGCTTCAGCGTGCTGCCGCTGACAGTGGTGGCCGCCCTGACGCCGCCAGAACACGACGTGTCCATCGTGGATGAGAACGTCGAACCCCTGGACCTCGACGCGCAGTGCGACTTGGTCGGCATCACCTTCATGACCGCCCTGGCGCCCCGGGCCTATGAAATCGCCCGGGCTTTCCGCAGGCGCGGAAAGGTCGTGGTGGCCGGCGGCTACCACCCCACCTTGTGTCCGGCGGAGGCCGCCACCCACTTTGACGCCGTCGTGCGGGGCGATGCCGTGGGTGCCTGGACCCGCCTGCTGGCAGATGTCGCCGCCGGCCGGCTGCAAAAATTCTATCACTCCAGCGGGGGTTTGGAGCCCGACAACCACCCCGCGCCGTTGTCCTGCTACCAGACGCCGATCCCGCGACGCGACCTGCTCGCCCGGATCGCACGACATTATGTGACCGTCAATGCTGTGCAGACGGGCCGCGGTTGCCGCCACGGATGCCGGTACTGCTCCATCACCGCGTTCCACCGGCACACCTACCGGCACCGGTCCATCGAGGCCGAGCTGCACACCATCCCGCGCGATTTCATTTTCGTCGACGACAACATTATCGCCGACCGGGCCTTCATCCGCGAATTGTGCCTGGCCATGATCCCGCTCCGCAAGCGCTGGGTCTCCCAGTGCTCCATCGAGGTGGCGGACGATCCGGATCTGCTCCGGCTGCTGCACGCCGCTGGCTGCCGCGGCCTCTTCATCGGCATCGAGACCGTCAGCGCCGAAGATCTCGCCGCCATGGGCAAGCAGTTCAACGACTGCGCTCGATACCACGAGCGCCTCCGCCGCATCCATGTTGCGGGGATCGGCATTGTCGCCGGGATCATCGTGGGCTTGGATCACGATACAGCCGCGGTGTTCGAGCGCACCCTGCGTTTCCTGGGTGGGGCACACATCGACGCCGTCCAGGTGAACATTCTCACGCCGCTGCCCGGCACTCCGCTTTTTGACGACATGCAGCAAGCCGGCCGGTTGACCACCCGCGACTGGAGCCACTACGATTTCCGCCATGTGGTTTTCCGCCCGGCCGGCATGACGGCGGCTGAACTGCAGGCGGGCGCCGATTGGCTTTACGCCCGATTCTACCGGCTCGATCGCATCTTGTGGCGCGCGCTGCGCGGGTTCTTCACCGTCGGGTGGCTGCCCGCCCTGCTGGGTCTGAAGCTGGGTTTGGCCTATCGCTACGACAACCGCCGTGAGGGCATCATCGGATGGAATCCCGCACGCAGCCGCGGTTCCGTTGCCGTGCGCCCGGATTTCGCCATCGGTCGTCGAAAGGCTGCGTGATCCGTCATCCCTTTCACCACCAAGGATGCCCCTTTCAGAAAAACCCTCAAACGCGCTCATCCCATGAAAACCATGCGCATCTTCCCGTGGCTTTTGGCCATCCCGCTTCTCTGCGGTCCGCTGAGCACCATCGCCGCCACCAAAACCCAGGACCTGTCCCATCCGACCGAGCTACAAGGAGTCCCCTGCCAGGGTAAAGTGGAGTTTCATGACGATGGCAGGATCCATCACTGCCACTTGTCGGGCGACTACACGATCCAGGGCAATGTCCTGCCGGCAGGATCGGAGCTCAGATTCAACAAGCCAGGCGAAGGGTGGTGGTGCAGGCTGGCGAGGGCGGCGACTTTTTCCGGTCTGGCTTTCCCACCGCATGGCGAGGTATGTTTTCATGAGAATGGCGAGGTCGCGAGCTGCCGGTTGTCGCGCGACTCCGCCTTTCTCGGCAGCGTGCTGCCAGCCGGCTCCACGATTTTTCTCCCCAGAAAAAGCATGGTGCACGCCTTTCGGGACATAGGCTGGGGTGGCCCTTCCTGCCCTCGAGTTTGGCTGCCCGCGGATACCCGCCTGCAAGGACATCTCTGCGAAGCGACCATGAACGGCGTTGGACATATCCTTTATCCCGACGGGAAACTGCGCGGCATCTGGCTGGCGCACGATGAGGAGATCGACGGCGTACCCTGCACGAGCAGCTTCAAGCTCTTCAGAATGCCGTGGCCCAAACTGACCTTCGGCACGGATTTCATGGCCTGGTTCTACGAGAACGGTCATCTCCAGCAGGGCATGGTTTCGCGCCAAGTCACCCTCCAGGGCCGATCGTTCAAAGCGGGCGATATCATCTCCCTGACCCCGGCGGGGAGGCTCCAGACCACGACGAAAACACTGGGCGCAGCCAGCCACGGACCCGTCATGCCGCCCTGGTGGCCGAGGTAAAATGCACCCATCTGAGGTCCGAGCTCGAGCTACACCGCGACCTCGGCAGCCACGAGCGCGTTGTCGTCCAGACCGGCGGACGTCGTGAACACTCCGGAGCGCCCGGCGACCGTCGCCATGGTGGCCCAGGCGAGGTTCTTCACGGGCTTGGCGGCGAGGATGGATTCGTTCATGTATCTTCTTGTCATGACGCCCGCCGCTCCGAGCGCAACCGCTGAACGCGACCGGCCGTTCCCCGGCGCCCGTCCGGCGCTGGCTCTGCTGCTGCTGATCAATCTGTTCAATTACATCGACCGCAACGTGCTCGCCGCGGTGGTCCCGTGGCTCAAGGTCACCTTCTTCGGCGAAAACGGTGACCGACTGGCCACGCCGGGTCGAACCGGGGCCATCGCCGCGGTCATCGATTGGTCGCAGCACCACCTGGGCTTCAAGCCGGAAAACGCGCTGATCGGCATCCTGGGCACCGCGTTCATGGTCGTCTACACGGTGGGCGCCCCGGTGTTCGGCCGGCTGGCGGAACGCTACTCGCGCTGGCTGCTCGTGGGCATCGCGGTGATCCTGTGGAGCCTCGCCAGCGGCGCCTCCGGATTGGCCGCGACCTTCGGAGCGCTGCTCTTGACGCGCTGTTGCGTGGGCATCGGCGAGGCCGCCTACGGCCCGGTGGCACCGGCCCTCATTTCCGATTTCTATCCGGTCAAGGTCCGGGGGCAGGTCCTGGCTTGGTTCTACATGGCCATTCCCGTGGGCAGCGCATTGGGTTACGTGCTGGGAGAACAGGTTGCGGATTCCGGCCTCGGACGATGGAGCGCCCGCGCGCTCGGCGGCAGTCCCGAAAGCTGGCGCTGGGCCTTCTTCCTCGTGGTGGGCCCCGGCCTTTTGCTGGGCCTGTGGAGTCTTTTCATGCGCGAGCCGCCGCGCGGGCAGGCCGATCTGCCACCGACGGCGCCGGTCCGCCGGGTCCGCTGGCGCGACTACCGGCTGCTGGTGCGCACGCCGTCCTACGTGCTCTGCACGCTGGGCATGGCCGCGATGACCTTCGCCATCGGCGGCATCGCCTTTTGGATGCCGTATTACCTGGAGCAGCGTCCGGGGACGGGCCACGCACCGATCACGCTGTTCGGGGCGATCGTCGTCGTGTCCGGTCTTGCCGGCACCTACCTCGGCGGCTTGGCGGGCGACCGGCTGCGCGACCGTTTTCCCGGCTCCTATTTCCTCGTGTCCGGCGCCGCCATGTTGGCGGGTTTCCCGCTGTTCCTCGCGGTGCTGCGGGCGCCGTTCCCGCTCGGCTGGGGGTTGATCTTCCTCGCCTGCTTCTGCCTCTTCTTCAACACCGGCCCCACGAACACCATCCTGGCCAATGTCTCGCACCCCGCGATGCGCGCCGCCGCCTTCGCCCTCAACATCTTTGTCATTCACGCCTTTGGCGACGTGCTGTCGCCCGTGGTGATCGGCATCCTCAGCGACCGGTACAGCATGAATGCGGGTTTCCTGGTGGTGGGCCTGATGTTCCTCGTGGCCGGCGGGCTCTGGCTGGCGG
Source organism: Opitutaceae bacterium (assembly GCA_046704925.1). GTDB lineage: Bacteria > Verrucomicrobiota > Verrucomicrobiia > Opitutales > Opitutaceae > Fen-1467. The sequence continues at coordinate 12,818 of JBJKRD010000480.1, forward strand.
GGTCGCGCTTTCTGGCCGCTGACACGGCGCGCGCCCCGCGGATGCTCGCGGACGCGCCGCCGGCCTGACCGCTGATCGACCGGTGGCCGCGCGATCCCTTTGACTCGCCGGGCGCGACCCGGCATCATGCTTGGCCGCCATGCATTACCGTTCTTTCGGCCGGCACAGCTT
>JBJKRD010000481.1:0-4838 GCA_046704925.1 Opitutaceae bacterium
GATTCTCAGGGCCGCGTCGGTGATCCGCCGGGGATTGGGGAGCTGCTCCTTTTCGAGCGGCGATGAGTAGATGGCGGGCGCGTCGAGCGCGGAGACGCGGGCGATGGGCGCGTCGAGGTCGTCGAACGCCTGGCTCTGAATCAGGTCCGCCAGCTGCGCGCCGACCCCGCAAAAGGGTTTGTTCTCGTCGACCAGCAGGACCCGGTTGGTCTTCCGCACGGAGGCGAGGATCGTCGCCTCGTCGAGCGGCCGGATCGACCGGAGATCCACGACCTCGGCGCTGATGTCGTGCTCCGCCTCGAGCAGTTGCGCCGCCTTGAGCGAATTGATGACCGCCCGGCCGTGCGCCACGATCGTAAGGTCGGCGCCCTCGCGTTTCACGTCGGCCCGGCCGAGCGGGATGAGATACTCCTCCGCCGGCACGTCGCTCTTGTCGTTGTAGAGAATCGTGTTCTCCATGAACAGGACCGGGTCGTTGTCGCGGATCGCGGTCTTGAGCAGGCCCTTGGCGTCGTAACCCGTCGCGGGGCAGACGACCTTCACACCGGGATGGCTCGCGCACACCGCCTCCGGCGTGTGGCTGTGGGTGGCGCCGACGTTGGTGCCGCCGTTGGCCGGCCCGCGGATCACGATTGGCACGTTGATCAGGCCGCCGGACATGTACCGGATGTTGGCCGCGTTGTTCAGGATCTGGTCGAACGCCACCGAGTAGAAGCTCCAGAACATGAGTTCGATCACCGGGCGGAGGCCCAGCATCGAGGCCCCGATGCCCGCGCCGACGAAGGCCGACTCGCTGATGGGCGTGTCGATGACGCGCTTGGGCCCGAAACGCTTGAGCAGGCCTTCGCTGACCTTGTAGGCGCCGTTGAACTGCGCGACCTCCTCGCCCAGGAGCACGACGTTTTCGTCGCGCTCCAGCTCCTCGGCCAGGGCCTGGTTCAGCGCTTCGCGGTAGGTGATGAGCGGCATGCGGGTGGGAACTGAGGAAAGGTGGAAAAGCGGGAAGGCGGGAAACGGTTCTCCGGTGGTTTGGTACTCGCAGCGATGCGGGGTCAGGCGAAGAAGATCCGGCCCTGCGATTTCTTTTGCCCGGGATGATCCTCCTCCCAATACACGTCCTTGTGGATGTCTTCGACCGCGGGGAACGGACTCTCCTCCGCGTAATGGACCGCGCGGTCCGCCTCCGTCCGCGCCGCGGTATCGATCTCGCGGGTCAGCCCCTCGTCCAGCACGCCCTCCGCGACGAGCGTGTCGTGGAAGGCCGTCAACGGGTCCTTGGTGCGCCGGTAGTTTTCGATCTCATCCTTGGTGCGGTAGGTGGAATCGGGGTCGGCGACCGAATGGCCGCGATAACGGTAGGTCTTGAATTCCAGGACGCCGGGCAGGGAACTGGCGCGGGCCCGGTCGAGCATCCGATCCGTCTTTTCGCGCACCTCGTAGACGTCATGACCGTCGGCCACTTCCCACGCGATGCCAAACGCCTCGGCCCGCTGGGCCAGGCCGGGCCCCGCGGACGAGCGGCGCTGGCTCGTGCCCATGGAATAGCCGTTGTTTTCGATGATGAACACGACCGGCAGGCCCCAGAGCGCGGCGAGGTTGTAGGTTTCGGATACCGAACCCTGGTTCACGGCGCCGTCGCCCAGGAAGGTGAGGCAGGCGCCCTTGAGGTCGCGGTATTTCAGGGCGAAGGCGATGCCCGCGCCCAGCGGCACCTGGCCGCCGACGATGCCATGGCCGCCCCAAAACCGGCGGGAGGGATCGAAAAAGTGCATCGAGCCGCCCTTGCCTTTCGAGCAGCCCGTGGCCTTGCCGTAGAGCTCCGCCATGAGTTCGTTTGGGCTCATGCCGACCGCGATGGCGTGGCCGTGATCACGGTAGGCCGTGATCAGTTGGTCGTGCTCGTGCATCACGGAGACGCAGCCGACGGCCACCGCCTCCTGCCCGAGGTAGAGGTGCAGAAAGCCGCCGATGCGCCCCTGCTGATAACTGCGCAGGCAGCGTTCCTCAAAGCGGCGGATGCGCATCATCTTGCGGTAGAGCTCGACGCGCTGCTCGCCGGTGAGCGCCGTGTTGATCGGCGCGCGGCTGGCCGGCGAGACCGGCGCCGCGGGCGGCGGCTCATTCTTGGCGATGGTATCCGACGACTTTTTGCTCACACGTGATGGCGGGACGAAGGTGGTGTTTAATGGTCTATACAAGCCGCCGATAAATCAAGCCCGAGACTCGTTTTAGGCGGCGGCCCGGCCCGCCACCCGCGGCCGCGCCGGATCTCAGGCCGGACGCGCCGGCGCCGGCGTCACCTCCTCGACGGTGACCTTCACCGGCTGGCCGGGGGTGCAGTCGGCGCGCAGGGCCACAAAGCGGTCGCGGTAGCGGTCGAAGATCGGCCAGAGGGCGGCGCGGTCGGTCTCCGGGATCGGCAGTTGCGCGACCGCCGCCCGGCTGAAGAACTGGAAATGTCCTTCCGAGATGTCGGCCGGGAGCCGGTCCAGGGGGCGCCGGCAGTGAAAGAGAAACATGAGCCAGTGGTTCTCGCCCTCGTAGGACCTTTCCGCGATCATGGCAAAGAGATGGAGGTCGTCCGGCGTGAGGCGCAGGCCGGTTTCCTCGAACGTCTCGCGGGCGGCGCACTGGAAGGGGGATTCGCCGACCGCCATCTCGAGCTTGCCGCCGATCGGGCTCCAGTTGCCCAGATTCGGCGCCTTGGCGCGGTGCATGAGGAGCAGCTCGCCGGCGCGGTTCTCCAAAAACACCAGCACGCTGATCTTGTAGGGCAGGGCGTCGGGCATCCCGGGACGGGAGGGTGCCGCGCCGATCGGGCCGGGCAACGTTTTTCGGGCGCCGCGATTTGAGCTTGCCGATCCGGAGAAATTCCAAATAACGGAAAACTCCCCTATGCGTCCGATCCTGGTGATCGATTGCGGTGCCAGTCATCTGGGGGCGGCCCGGTTTGCCCGGGACCGCCGGCACCGCCTGATTCTGCAGGATTTCATCGCCGAGCCCTTCCCCGCGGCCACGCCCACCGATGAGGACTGGGCCGGCGCCGTCGAGTCCGCCTGCGCGGTGCTGGCGCGGTGCCGGGACTGGCGCGGGCCGTGCGTCCTTGGACTGCCCGGACACCTCACGCTCACCAAGGGCCTGCGGGTTCCCCGTCTGGCCCGTCGGCGCCGTCGCCAGGTCGTGGCCTTCGAGGCGGCGCAAGGCATTCCCCTGCCGCCGGCGGATGTCGTGTGGAGTCACGTGGTCGTGCTCCGCGGCGCGGAAGGAGACGAGGTGGTCATCACCGCCGCCAGGCAGGCGTTGCTGGCCGGCCTGTGTGCCGGCGTGCGCCGGACCGGGTTGTCGCCGTGGCTCGTGATGCCGGGTTGGATCGCGCTCTGGCTGGCCGCCGGAACCCGGCCGGACAGCGGCGCAGGGTGCCTCCTGGTTGACGTCGGGGCACGGTCGACGCAATTGGTCTGCGCCGTCGGCACGCGCCTGCTGGTGCGGACGATCGCGCTTGGCGGCGACTTGGTGTCGCAGGAACTGGCGGGCGAGCTGGGCATCGACGCGGTGCGCGCGGAGTCGGAAAAGCGACGGGCATGGGAGAAAAGCGCCGACCAGCCGTCGGAGACCTCCGGCCGAATCGCGGTGCAAATCTGCGCCGAGCGGTTTGCCGGGCGGCTGGGCGGGGAGATTGCGCGTTCCCTGGCATGTGTGCTGCCGGAGCAGGCGGTCGGCCGCCCCGAATTGGTGCTTACCGGCGGAGGTTCCCGGCTGCCCGGACTGGCGGAGCACCTCTCGCGCGACCTGCAGGTCGGCGTGCGACGATGGGAAAACGGCGGCCCACCGGGGCCCGCCCTGGCGGCCAGCCGCGGGACGGCGGATTTGGCGGTGGATCGGCTGGTCGTTCCGTGCGGACTGGCGGCCGGCGCCGTCGAGCACCGCTGGTCGGGGGCCAGTCTCCTGCCGCGCGCCCTGCGGCGTGAATTGGCCTGGCGCCGGTGGTTGCGGACGGCAGCGGTGGTCCTGGCGTTGATGATCGCGAGCCTGTGGCCGGCAGCGCGGCAGTTGCGGGCCCGCGCCCGCGAACTCGGCCGGCAGAGGGCGGAGACCGAGCGGCAGGTCGCGAACCTGCACCGGCTGGACGCGCGCAATCAGGCAAGCCGGCGCCAACTGGCGGAAACCAACCGGCGTGTCGCAGCGCTGCGGCATCTGGATGCCCTGAAGGCGGGCTGGGTGTTGTTCATGGCAGACCTGCAGGAACGCTTGGCGAAGACGGAGGATGTCTGGCTCGACCGCCTCGAGGTGGTGGCGGCCCCGGGGACGGGCGACGGCAGCACGGACCGGACGCGCGGACGCCCGCGGGTGGAGCGGGCCGCTGATGTCAGGGCGGGCCCCAAGGCGGCCAAGGGCCCACGGATCCGCCTGCGGGGATGCCTTCTGAACCCGCTGCAACCGTTCGCCCCGGTGGGAGGAGAAGCCTACGAACGAGTGAAGACACTGCTCGCGGATCTGGCGGCATCCCCCTTTGTCGCCGCCGTTGAAAACGAGCACTTCGAGGCCAACCAGGCCGGTGTGCTGCGGTTTGAAATCACCATCGTGCCCGCGGCGCAAATGCTGTTCTGATCGCATGGAGGCTTCCGGCAAAATCGTCTGGCGCGGGATCGGGGTCGCCCTGCTGGCCGTCGGGGCCCTGGCGGAGGTTTGGGCTTTGGTCGACGCGGCGGGCGCGGTCCGTCGGGCCGAGCATGACCGCGTACGAGTCCGGCAGGAATGGCTGCGGTTGTCATCCGCGCAGCCGGCACCGACGGAAGCCGGCGCCGCGGCCCTCGAGACGGAGGCGACCAAAGCCGGAC
>JBJKRD010000482.1:0-4552 GCA_046704925.1 Opitutaceae bacterium
CCTCCGGCCACTGACGCCGGGAAGCCCGGTCGCCGGCGCCATCGATACAGCGCCGTGATCCGCCTCCGTCCAGGCGGCGGCGAAACCATCCGCCACGAACTAGCGGTACAGCGCCGTCACCGGCGTGGCGGTGAGCACATTGTACTGGCGCATCGCCAGGCGCCACCAGTCCGCCAACGCGTCGGGCGGCAGGCGCCACAGCTCGCGGTGCAACGCGATCATCGACTCGGCGTCGAGCAGCAGGGCCAGCTTTTCCCGGCGCGTGAGGTCGGCCGGGCCCTCGGCCAGCAGGCGCTCCCGCAGATGCGCGAAGTATTCGCGCGCCTCCTCGCTCGGCCGCCGCTGCCGCAGCAGCGACACGTGCACGGCGTTGATGTACGGGTCGAGCACGGCCTGCAGCAGGCCGTAGTCGGCGCGCAACGGCTCGATCGGGCGCAAATGCTCGTAGCACTCGGCGAGATTCTGCCCCAGGCGCCGGAGCTCATAGCCGGGCCGGGACTCCTCGGGCGTGACGAACAGGCCGAGTTGCCGGGTCACCCGGCCCAACCGCACCTGGCGCAGAAGCAGCGAGAGGGGGATGGAGAACACCAGCCCCACCAGCACCGGGCTGAGCCACCAGAAGAAGGACGGCACGAGGATGAACGCCGACACCCCCCACACCACCCCGAACACCGTGTGGCCCGCGTGCGTGAGGATGGCCTCGCGCCAGTCGGCGTCCTCCGCCTCGCCCACTCCGCGCCGCTGCGTGACCCAGGAAACCCCCTGGCCCAGCAGCGTGAAGAGCACGAATTTGCTGGAGAACAGCATGTTGATCGGCGCCACCAGCGCCGCGACCAGCGTCTCCAGCAGCGCGCTCACCGTCAGCCGCACCGGGCCGCCGAACGCCTTGGTCAGCTCGCGCTGGCGCAGCGTCACCACCACGCCCAGCGCCTTCGGCAGGAACAGCAGCAGCATGGTGAAGGCGAACAGGATCAGCGCCTCGGGCACCTCGATCACGCGGCCGAGGATGGAGGCATAGGCCTCGGGCAGCGCCGGAAACCCGCCGGCCAGCACCACGCGAAAGACGTCGATGCTGCTCACCAGCAGGAACAGCAGCCAGAGCGGCGAGGCCACGTAGGCGAAGATGCCCAGCAGCAGGTGCACCCGGTTCGCCGGCCGGAAGCCGCGCGCAAACAGCAGCCAACTGTGCTGCAGGTTGCCCTGGCACCACCGCCGGTCGCGCTTGGCGTTGTCGATCAGCGTCGGCGGCCCCTCCTCGTAGGTGCCCTCGAGATCGGGCGCCATCCACACCTGCCAGCCGGCTTTGCGCATCAGCGCCGCCTCCACGAAGTCGTGGCTGAGGATGCGGCCACCGAGGGGCTCCGAGCCGGGCAGGTCGGGGAGGCAGCAGTAGTCGATGAACGGCTGCACCCGGATGATCGCGTTGTGGCCCCAGTAGTTGCCCTCGTGCTGCTGCCAGAAGTTGAGCCCGGCCAGGAACAGGGGACTGTAGAGGCGGTTGGCGAACTGCTGGAGGCGGGCGTAAAGGGTGATGCCGTTCACGATCCGGGGGGCGGTCTGGATGATGCCCACCGCCGGATTCCGCTCCATCAGCGCGACCAGCCGCGCCAGGGTCGTGCCGGTCATCAGGCTGTCCGCGTCGAGCACCACCATGTAGCGGTAGTTGCGGCCCCAGCGGCGGAGGAAATCCGCCACGTTGCCGCTCTTGCGGTTGATGGCCTGGCGGCGCTTCCGATAGAAGATGCGGCCGAAGCCGCCCACCTGCTTGCACAGCTCGACCCAGGCGATCTCCTCCTGGATCCACTGGTTGGGCTCGTTGGAGTCGCTCAGCACGAAGAAATCGAAGTGTTCGAGCTGGCGCGCCTCCTGCACCGACCGGTAGATGACGCGCAGGCCCTCGAAGACCCGGCTCACATCCTCGTTGAACACCGGGATGATCACGGCCGTGCCCGCCAGCGGCTGGTCGCGGGCCTCGAGCCAGTCGAGGGTGTTGACGATCCGCGAGGCATCGCCGCCCCGGTTGACGATGAAGAAGCCGATCAGGGCCAGGCAGAACCCGGTGGCGATCTGGGCGAAGAGCAGGACGAACAGGATCAGCAGGACGAGCTCGAAACCGTCCAGCCCGCCGCGCCACAGCAGGTCCGCCATGAACCAGGTGGCGACGCCGGTCAGCATGAAGACGCCGGTGAAGAACAGCAGCCGGCGCCGCGCGATGCGCCGGGGGTTGAGCCGATCCGTGGAAAAGGAGGACATGGACGAGTGGGTAATCCGGGCCCCAGCCCTAAGACCTCGCGGACGCCCTTTTCATGAGGTGCGGGGCGGCATCGCCGAATGCCGCCTCCAAACGATCCGGCGGGGTTCGGCGACCCCGCCCCACACCTCGCGGGCCATGCAGCGTGTACGACATTTCACAAGAAGTCTGGTAAATCCGCCCTACCGCGTCACATAGAAGATCGCGGCCAGCGCGCCCGCGAACAACAGCCAGAGCGCCAGCCCGCGCAGCAGCGGCCAGCGCTCGAACCGCTCCACGGTTTCGCCGGCCGCGGCCGAGATCGGCCCGAGATCGATCGGCCGGGGCACCATGCTCGAGACCGCCAGGTCCGGCCCCGCCTCGATCGAACACTGCCGCATGGCCCGGGCAAACTCCGGCTCCACCTGCTCCGCGCTGAGGAACGCATACGGGTTCTTCTGGGGGCCGTCGGTCAGCAGGAGGGCCACGCGGCCCGCCACCGCGACGCGGTCCGCCGACAGGTCTTGGTCGCGAAGAATGTCGCCGAACCACGCGTCCATCAGCGCCGCGGCCTCCTCGGCCGCCAGCGTGGTGGGACTGACGCCGGGATGCGTTTCATGGCGGCGCGCCGCCCGCTCGAGAATGCGCAGGATCAGCCGGCTTTGGTGCAGCCGGTTGTGGATGCGGTGCGCCCGGAGGTAGTCCTCCACGCGGACATAGGCCTCATTCCAATCCTCGAGCGAGCCCGTCCGCGGCTGGAAGGTGACCAGCGCCCCGCCTACGGATTCCAGAGGTAGCTCCATGTCTCGGTCAGCACATGCGGCGGTTTGCGCAGGAAGCAGCGCAGTTCGACCGCCCGGCCCGAACCGTCGGGCTTGAGCACGAAAGCGACCCGCCAGGTCCCGTTGAACGGGTTCTTTTGGATGGTCAGCGTCTGTGGTACGAGCGTCGCGCCCTCGCCCACGGTCACGACGGGCTCGATGGCCGGGTCGGGCGGCTCGCCGTTGAGGTAAGGTCCGGCGAAATCCACCAGGAACCGGGTGAGCTCCGGATGGTGCAACACGTCCGACAGCCGCGTGGCCGCCACGTAGCCCGCGGGCGGGCGGTGGGCGGAATCGAGGGACCAGTAGATCCGGTAGGCCAACTCCAGCGGTTCGCCGAGCGGCGGCAGGCGGGCCGGCGTCCAGAACGCGACAATGTTGTCGTTCGTCTCGTCCGCGGTGGGCAGCTCGACGAGTCGCACCGATCCCGCCCCCCACGAGCCCACCGGTTCCACCCAGGCGCTCGGCCGCAGTTGGTAGTTCGCTTCCAGGTCCTGGTAGTGATCGAAATCGCGGTCGCGCTGCAGCAGGCCGAAGCCCCGCGGGTTCTTGTCCGCGAACGAGACGGTGCGCACCGCCGCGGGATCGACCAGCGGTCGCCAGAGCCACTCGCCGCTGCCGCGCTCGATCAGCAGCCCGTCTGAATCATGCACCTCGGGGCGGTAATCCCGGCGCGGGCCGGGCGAATTCTCGCCGTACCAGAACATGCTGTTCAGCGGGGCCAGCCCGAGGGTCGGGATGTCCGTGCGCCGGTAGACCGCCGCCCGGACGGCCACGATGGTCGTGTCGCCGGGCTTGATCGCGAACCGGTAGGCCCCGGTGACGCTGGGGCTGTCCATCAGGGCATAAGCGACCAGCTCGTGGGCGTCCGCAGCCGGCTTCTGCACCCAGAAGTCCGTGAACCGGGGAAACTCCTCGGGACCGGGCCCGCCGGGGTTGAGCGCAAGGCCGCGGGCGGAGAGACCGTAGACGGCCTTGCGGCAGAGGAAGCGGTAGTAGGTGGCTCCTTGGAAGACCCCGAGCTCGTCGCCGGGCTTGTTGAGGTCGTAGAGGATGCGGAACCCCGCGAAACCGAGGGTGGCGGGCAACGAGCCGAGGCCCGGGAGGTTGTCGTACCGGAACAGGTCGCGGTCGAACGGAATGTCGCGCACGCTTGGGCCGTCGATTTCGTGGAGGCGGACCGTGTGCCGGTGGACGAAGCCGGGGTGAAAGAACTGGAGCTGGAACGGCAGGCGCTCGGCGCGCCACCAAGTGTGGTCCGCGTCGAAGGTGATGCGCCGGTACTGGTCGTAGGTGAGGTCGCGCAGGACCTTGGGCACCTCGTTCTCGGCGGGTTGATAGGGCCGCGCCGCCAGCTGTTTGGCCCGAAACTGCAGGGTTTCGAAGTCGAAGGGCATGTCCCCGGCGCGGGCGGCGGTCGCGGCGCCCGCCAAAAACACCGGCGCCACCCTACACCTTTATACGATTTTTATAACCGGAAAAAATTTATCTGAGCCTACGA
>JBJKRD010000483.1:0-8100 GCA_046704925.1 Opitutaceae bacterium
CGCCAGGGATAGCCAGCTCACGAAGGAAGGTGATCCGGCGCCGAAGAGCACCGAGTTGATCCGGCCGGGGAGCAGGAACGGCAGCGCCAGGAACAGCAGCGAGAGAAAGGCGAGGTTGATGCTGCCCTGCACTTGGAAGGCGATCTTGTCCAATTCGCCGGCATCCAGCCAGAGGCTCCCACACTTTTCGCACAGGTCGTAGGCGATCCTGCCGTGATGGGTGGCCACCTGGTTGTTCACCATCTCCGTGTCGCAGTTGAGGCATTTCATGGCTTGAGGCTTCGGTCGCTGAACGGTTTCGAAATTGCAAACTTACGCAATTGGGCGCCGCAAACCATGCGCAGGGCCACCGACCCGGTCAAGGGTGGAACGCCCCAAGTGCCGACACTTTCCCGAACGTCGCCTCGCCGCCCGCCTACTTCCACAACACCACCACCGCCTGCTCGCGGGTCCGGAAAAACCACCGCACCAGGCGCCACAACGCCAGCAGCTTCCGCCCGCGCAGGTCGCCGGTGCTGGTCCCCTTGGCGTACCCGGGGCGATAGACGGCGGCCAGGTAATACCACGGCCACGGCAGCACGAGGTGGCGGCGGAACCCCACCGCGCGGGCGTGGCGGAGGATGTCTCGCGGCGGCATGTCCCGCTCGTGCACGCCAAAAGTCCGAACCGCATGGCAGGATCCCGGCGACAGCGAGTGCCGCTCGCCCGGTTCGATGCAGGCGACGAACCCGCGATCCGTGATGGCCCGATGGGCCGCCCTTAGCGCGACCTCGGGCGACTCGGCATGATGCAGGGCGTCATGAAAGATGACGGCATCCGCCGCCGGCACGATTTCCACCTCCTCATAATCCGCGACCCGGAAACTCGCGCTCCCCAGGCCCCGTTCCGCTTTCAGGACCTCCGCCATCGCAACGGCATCCGGCGAGATGTCGATGCCGAGAACGTCATAGCCGCGCTCCGCGAAGGCCAGACTCAGCCAGCCCGCCCCGCAGCCGAATTCGACGAGCCGCGCCGGCGGCGCCGGGACCAGCGCCATCAGCGCCGCCAGATTCATCAGGTTTTGTACGCAATGTTCGTCGCTGAAAGGCTTGCGCATCGCGTGCCGTCGGCCCTCTTCGCCGAGGCGGGCAAAATACTCCCGTTCTCCCTGCTTTGGATCCTGCATGGTCGTTGGGCAAAGCGCCGCGGCGGAAATTCGCGCGGACCGGCGGCGCCAGCGGCAGCCTGCACCCACCGGATACCGCGGGCAAATCAACAAAACCGGCGGCCGGACCGATCGGCCGGCGGCGCCTTGACCCGACCGGAGACCGCCGTCAGGCGAATCTATGGCCGGGCGCCAGGACGACGCCATCCCCGCCGGTGCGGTTCCACCCACGAGTCCACCGCCCGGAGGTTTGCGGCACCCTTCTGGCCTTGATGGGCATATCCGATCGACCCCATTTTGACCGCTTTCTAACGTGCAAAACGATTGCATGACCGTATATTATGCGGTGGACTCACCCGTCGAATTTCCGTAGGCACGAGCAGCACGTAAATACCCAAGGTCATGATGCCTAGAGGCATGATCAAATCGGGGCGGGAGCCCACCGGTTTCACGCTGGTGGAGATCATGGTGGTCGTGGTGATCATCGGTCTGCTGGCGTCGCTCGCCATCCCCAAGTTCGAGAAGGTACGGGCCGCGGCGCAGGACAAGAGCGTGATGAACAACATCCGGCAGCTAAGCGGGGCCGCGGACCAATATTTCCTCGAGTATGGGACGGGTACCGCCGACATAACATCGCTGGTCGGCTCCTCCCAATATGTGAACGTCCTGAACACCGTGGCCAACGAGGCCTACCCCCTGGCCTTCACCCAAGGCGTTCCCATTTCCGTCACGGACATCGCCGGCGCCCGCACCATCACCTACATCCAGTAAGCCGGCGTCGCATTCGCCCCCAACCCCGCCCGCGAGTCTCGCGGGCGGTTTTTTGTCGGGTGCCGGGCCGCGGCGCCCCGTCAGGGATTCTTCGCCTTGGCCACTTCCACCGCGAAGGCGTAGTCCGGGCCGAACATGTTCGAACGAAAAACGATGTACTTCTCGTCCGGGGTGAAGCTTGGGTTCGGTTCGAGGCGATAATTGTGTTTCGCCATATTCACCAGCTTCTCGGACACCAAGTGGCCACCCTTGATGAGATCCTTGCCCAGGGTCCCCTGATCCCGCGTGAGCACCGGACGAAACAGGAAGATCCAGGGCGAGCGCCGGTCGCCGTCGCCGCAGAACCATTTCCCATCCGGCGACGAGTTGTCGTGAATCGACGATTGATCGGCCGTGTAATAGTACCAGATGCGCTCGCCGGTCTTGACGTTGTAGCTGGCGATGTAGGAGAGCCCGGTGGCGCGGAAGTGCAGCTGGTAGAAGACGGTTTCGCCGTCGGCACCCCACCATTCGTGACCGGCGATCTCCATCTCCATGGTGCGCTGGTGGACCAGCTGGTTGTGGGTGCCGTCGGTGCGAATGAGCCAGATCCGGTTCACCAGCCACCACATTCCTTCGTGGCAGTACATGAGGAGCGTCGGATCCGTCGGCGAAAACTGGAGGTGATTCAGCCAGTCGGTGCTGTGCTGCAGCAGGTATTTCACCTCGCCCGTGCGCAGGTTGAGAGTGAACATCGTCATCGGCAGTTTCGCCGCCAGCCGCCGCCGCATCATTTCGCCCTTGTTGATCGGCTCTCCGAGGTTGGTTTTGGACATCCTCCCCGCCGCCCGGGTCCCGTCGTAAGCGCCGCCGGCATTGGCGTCGCCTTCGATGAAGGTTCCGGCCGCGAGGGTTTCGTCCGCATTGATCGTGGAAACGCCGGCGCGCGGCGGCAGGTCGGCGATCTTGCGAGTCTCCCCGGTATCCAGATTGGTGCTCCAAAGCGTGGAGACTTGCCCGTCCTTCCCCGGCCGCGTGTAGTAGATCGTCGGCGTCTTCCGACCGACTACGATGGCGCGAGCCGGTCCGTCGACGACGTGCCGGGCCGCTAGTGTCGTCAGGTTAAGAACCGAGATCCCATTTGGCGTGGTGTACGCCATCTCCTTGCCGTCGGGAGTGTAGCCGTTGACGTTGAAGTAAAAGCTGTCGGAGCCGGGCTCGCGAGTCAGGCGGATGACCCGGTGTCCGGTGTCCGGATCTATCCACGACGTCGGCGGTTCCGCGGTCTCCGGGGTCACGGTCTCCGCCTGCGCCGCCCCCACCAAGCCTTTGGACGGCAACAGGGCGGCAGCCAGAATGACCAGGTTCAGGGGACGAAACGTCACTTTTGCGATCATGGGAAATGGGGGTGAATCAGCACGTAAACGGAATCTCGGGGACGCACGGGGCATCCGGCGTCAAAAGACGTCAGATGTCCATCGCCCGACACATCGAATCGACGGTGTCGACCTTCCCGGGAACCTCACTGAGATCAACGGCTCGCGCAAGTCGGCCCGCCAGAATGGTCAAAGCGCATTCGGTGACCGGCCGGGCGAGGGACAGCGCCAGTCCGGGTGAACCGGTTTCCGCCGCGACGGCATGACAAAAGGAAATGCCACGGCCCTCGCTGGCGGAGATTTCCTACTGCCAATAAATCGCATTTGCGTCCGCCGCTTTCAGCCATTTGTTTATCAACGCCAGCGCCGTCGCCCCCGGCGAATGAATTCCCAAAGCACCGGCGTCCACCTCCTTCTTCTCGCCTTAGTCATTGCCGGCCCATGCGGCGCCAGTGGCGACGGCACCCCGTCATCCTCGCAGGCGTCGGCCGACGCCAGTTACGTGCCCGCGGTTCCTCCGATCTCCACTGGAGACTTGGTCCGGGGCAACAACGAGTTTGCCCTCGACCTTTACCACCGAATCGCCGCCGACGAAGGCAATCTCGTCTTTTCACCGTACAGCGTCTCCCTGGCGCTGGCCGTGACGTTCGCCGGCGCCCGCGGAGCCACCGCCGCCGAGATGGGTCGTGTCCTGCACCTGAGCGGGTCGCCCGCTGCCATCGGGGAAGCCTTCGCCGCGTACCGCGCCCGCTTCGAGCCCGAGGAAGTCGGTGGCACGCTGAACATCGTCAACTCTCTCTGGTGCCGCCAAGACTACCCGCTTGAATCCACGTTTGTCCGTCTTGCCCGGCATTACTACGGCGCGACCGTTCGGCCCGTGGATTTTGAGCACCGACCCGAAGGGGTCCGGCGGGAGATCAACCAGTGGGTGGCGACCGCCACCCGCAATCGGATCGCGGACCTGATCGCCCCGGGAGGAGTGGCGGCGACCACCCGGCTCGTCGTGGGCAATGCCGTCTATTTCAAGGGCAAATGGCAGCATCCCTTCGACCCCGGCGACACGCTGCCCGGGCCGTTCACCCTGCGCCCGGACGAGTCGGTCGATGTGCCGATGATGCACGAGACGGCGGAGATTCCGGTCGTCCAACTACCCGGCCTCGCGCTGGCGGAGTTGCCCTACGAGGGCGGCGATCTGTCGATGATCATCCTGCTGCCCGACGCCGACGACGGCTTGGCAAATCTTGAGCATCAATTGGGCGCGGACGTGATCGCCGGGTGGCTGCGGAAACTCGACCACGCCGCGCCCGCCACGATCGAACTCACGCTGCCCAAGTTTCGGGCGACTCTGACCCTTGACCTTTCCCCGATCCTCAGGCGACTGGGAATGGAGTCGGCCTTTCGCGCGTCCGCGGCCGATTTTTCCGGCATCAGCCGATCGCCGGGCCTGTTGATCTCCGACGTCGTGCACCGGGCCTTTATCGACGTGGACGAGGAGGGAACCGAGGCGGCGGCCGCGACTGCGGTCGAGACGACGCTTGGAGCCCGGTATCGGCCCGACACCACGCCGACCTTCGAAGTCGACCACCCGTTTCTCTACCTGATCCGCGACAATTCCTCCGGCGGCATTCTCTTCCTCGGCCGGGTCGTCGATCCGCGCTGAGTGCCTGCGAAGCCGCCACCCACTTCATCTCCCGTTCCATGCCTTCTGCCCAACGCCTCTTCGTCGCGACCCTGGTCCTGGCGTTTGCCGGAATCGTCCTCGGGGCGTTGCCGGCGCTCCCGCCGCCGCCGTCCCGCGACGCTGCACCGAGCCCTCGCCATGCCCCCGAGCCCATCCAGCAGTGGCACGGCTCCTATGGCGGCGACCCTATGTTCTCCGTCCGAGCCGTCTACAACGAAGCCGGATGGCAGAGCCTTTGGCAGCGTCTGCAGAAGTACCCGCCCCACCCGCTCGACGTCCCGGCAAAGATGGCGGTATACATTGCGTTGGGACGCCGCCCGACCGGCGGCTACACCGACTCGGTGGCATCGGCGGTGGTCGGGAAGGACCGGCTGATTGTGACCTACCGGGAAGCCCGCCCGTCACCCGACACCTACGTGACCGAGGCCATCACGTTCCCCTGGGTGATCGCCGTGCTTCCGCGCAGCCACTTTCCGGTGGTCTTCCAGCGCGGGCCCGATTCCTGAGCGTAATCCGGGCGACGCCCCACCAATCGATCCGAAACCCCCGAAAACACCGAACCGCGATGTACTGGAAGCTGACCGAACTCGACGCCCAACTCCGCGGACTGCTGGCCGCCATCTCGACCGGTGAGGGCCGGCGGCTGCCCGACGTCTATTTCCGCTCCCACCACCGCCCCGGACTGACGCTCACGGCCGGCGTCGCCAGCCTGGCCGTGGCCTCGTTCATGATCTTTCTGATCGAGCGTCTCGCCACCCACGCGGATCCCGGGGGTCCGCTGGAGATGATGGGGTACACCTTCGCGGCGGTGGCGACCGGTGTCTACGGGCTGATCTGCCTGGCGGCGTTGGGCCGCACGGCGCGCTGCGCGATCAAACCCTTCGTCCTGGTCACGCCGGCCGCCATCCTCCGGGTCGGCCGGGACCACCCCGTCCTCGAGGGCTTCCGCCTGCGGGATGCCACCAAATTTCAGAAGGTGGCGGAGTACGCCCAGGGAAAAACCTACACGGGCAACGCCTACAATTTCGTCTTTCCCGAGGGCCGCCTGTCGCTCAAGGAGCGCGGCGCGGCCCAGATGCAACGCCTCGAGGCGGTGCTGGATCGCGCCCGCTCCGGCGGCGCGAAAGCCGACGATCCCCTCCTCCCGGACGGGGGCCGGACGCAACCGCCCGGGCTCGGCTTCCTCCTCGATCCGTTCTCCGCGTTCTGGATCCAGTCCTGGGTGTTCCTCGCCGTGATCGCCCTCATGGGCTTCATCTTCCTCAGCAACCAGTAACCGCGAGATCGCAAGACCCATGAGCACAAAATGGACATCGGTGAGCTTGAACGGCCGCATCCAGGTGTTGCCGCGCATTTGTCCGGCAACCCTGCGACCGGCCCAGGAGGAACTGCGCTACGGCTACCGCGGCCCGTTCTACTTCCTGATGCGCACCACCTACTACCAGAGCTTCTATTACGCCGGGGACGCCGCCCAGGCGGTGAAGGCGTGGTTGAAACACCGCTCGCGCCGGATCCTGATCTGGGTGCTCGTCGTGCTCATCCTGATGCCGGCCGCTCTCTTCGGCACGGCCATGCTCACCGACCCGCACCCGTCCCTGCGATTCCTGACCTGGGTGGCGCCCGTGCTGGGACTCGTCGTCGGCTGGCTGTTGGTCACCTGGTCGCGACGCTCGACCCTCGCCCGCCATCCGGTGCCCGCCGACGCCATCTGCCGGGGACCCGCGGCGTATTACACCGGCAGCGGCTGGAATCTCACGGGGCGCCGGGCCGTGTACAAGGCCCGGCGGCCGGAATGGATCCGCGCCCTGGTCGAGGCGAACCCCGACCAGGTCGACGATGCCACCTACGCGCAAATCACCGGGAACGCGCGGCCCCAGCCCGAAAACGCCAAGCCCTTCGGCTGAAAGGCGCCGGGATCACCAAAAGCTCGACTTCTTCTTCTTCTGCGCGGCCTGCAGCTCCGTGACCTGACTTTCGGCTTTCTCCAACTTGGTGGACAAATCCGACGCGTGGGCGTTGGCCGCCGTCAGCTCATCCTGGAGCTTGGCGGCTTCGGCCTTGGCTGCGTTGACCTTGCCTTCGAGCTGTGATGCCTCGGCCTTCGCCGCATCGACCTGGTCCTGCAGATCCGAAGCCCGGGCGTTCGCCGCCTTCAACTCCTCCTGGGCCTGGGCCTGGAGCTTGGCCGCCTTGGCGTTCGCCGCGGCCAGCTCTTCCTTCAGCTGGGCCGCGCCGGCGGTCGACTCCTCGTTCTGCTTCTGGAGTTTCGCCACCTCGGCCTTGGATTCCTCCAACTGGCTCTGCAATTTGGCCGAGTCCGATTTGACTTGGTCCAACTGCGTCTGCAGGCGGCCCGATTCGGCGGTGGCCTGATTCAATTCGGATTCGGTTTTCGCGACACTCGCGTTCAAGTTGTGAACCTTGGTCCCGAGTATCACCGCGACAACAACGACGATGATCAATAGGATGACGTTGATGATTGCCGCCGCACTGCTCTTCTTGGGGGGAGACGCCTGTGAATCAGTCATGATGTGGATGGGTTGTACGGTGCTGGCCTTCGGCACCTTATAGTTTATTCAGATGCCCGGAGGCCTCAAGTTTTGAATCTGCCCTCCTCGAGGCCCCCATTCGCCGGCCGGAAGCCATCCGCCACGGCGCCGCCCCTTTCTTCCGGCGCTCCCACCGGCCGGGTTCATGCCGCGCACTTTTCCCAGCCGACGCTTGTCGGCCGCGATCGCCTGTGCGAGAAACTCGGAGTTCTCCGATTGGGTTCGGAGATCATGCTGCATCCCGCGCCGTCACCTCCGGGTGACCGCCGGTATCCCTTTCGCCCATGAAGCTTCCCCCCCACCTCGTACCATCCCGTCTGCTTCTGCCCTTGCTCGTGCTGGCAACCTGTGGGAACGGCACCGCGGCGCCGCGGACCCCCGAGCTGCGGCCGGCCTTCCCCGCCCCCGACGCGACCAGCGTCTGCCCGGACACTCCCCTCCGTCTGACTTTTTCCACCCCGCCCGCGATCGGCCGCGCGGGCCGGATCCGGATTGTCGACGCCGCCGATGGACGGGTGGTGGAAACGATCGACGTCAGCCGGCGCACCGCCACCCAGCCCATCGGCGGCCTGCCGGGTTACCGGTATTTTCCGGTGATCG
>JBJKRD010000484.1:0-9438 GCA_046704925.1 Opitutaceae bacterium
GCGCCCGGGCGCGGCCGGACGGTGCCGGCGGACGCCGGCACCGCCTGGCGGCACGGCCTGCGCCTCGGTCTCCACTGCAGCCATTGCTGTGCGGGGCTCACCGCCATTCTCCTGGTCATGGGGGTGATGGATCTGCGCGCGATGGCGGTGGTGACCGCAGCCATTACCGCCGAGCGCCTCGCTCCGGGCGGTGAACGCGTCGCCCGAATCATTGGCGCCGTCATCATCGGCGCCGGCCTCTTGCTGATCGCGGGCGCCGCCGGGCTGAGCTGACGCGCGGCCGTCAGCCGACGACGCGAAGGCTCAGTCGGTCGCCCTCCCCCGCGAGGTGCTCAGCGGACGCCGAAGTGGCGCGCCCGGCCCGCCGCCGATTACACATCGGCGCTGTCCGCGGCGACGATGAGGATGAGACCAAGCAAAACGATGACGACGGGAATCATGGCGGGAGCGATTGGCGCGCGGGTCAATGGACCGAGATCGGACCGGAGGCCCGGGATTTCCTGAACAGCAGGGCGCCGACGAGGCAGCCGGCCGCCACCAGCGCAAACCAGCGGAAGTTGTCCAGGTAGGCCAGCAGGTTGGCCTGCGTGACCAGCGAATGATAAAGACTGGCGAGCGCCTCCTGCCGCGCCGCCACCGGGCCGGCCTGCGGGGCCAGTTGCGCGGTCAGCGCCTGGAGCCGCGAGGTGTAGGCGGAGTCGTACGGCGTCACGTGGGCGGCCAGGACCGTCTGGTGCATCTGGGCGCCGCGGGCGAGCAGGGTGGTGACGAGGGAGATGCCCACGCTGCCCCCCATGTTGCGCATGAGGTTGAAAATGCCGGTGGCGTTGCCGAGCTTCTCGGGCGGAAGCCCGCCGAGGGCGATGGTGTTGAGCGGCACGAAAATGAACGCGATCGAGACGCCGCTGAAGAACAGGGGCCAGAACAGGTTCCAGATCGAGAGGTCGAGCGAGAGGCCCGCCATCGACAGCGACGAGGCGCCGAAGACCAGAAAGCCGCCGGCCACCAGGTAGCGTCCCGGCACCTTGCCGACCAGCCGCCCGGCCAGCGGCATGGCGATGAAGGCGCCGAGCCCGCGGGAGATCATGGCATAGCCGCTCTGCAGCGCGCTGTAGCCCAGCAGCGATTCCAGCAGCAGGGGAATCGTGGCCGTCAGGCCGTAGAGCGAGACCCCGGCGAAGAACATCAGCCCGACGCCGAGGCTGAAGTTGTAGTTCTTCAGCACGCCCAGATCCACAAACGGCCGGCGGGCGTTCCGCATGCGCACGGCAAAGGCGATCAGGCCGACGACGGCCAGGACGGCCATCAATAGGATGAAGTGCGATCCGAACCAGTCGGCTTCCTGGCCCTTGTCGAACAGCACCTCCTGCGAACCCAGCCACAGCGCCATGAAACCGAAGCCGATGAAATCAAGGCGGGCGGGCCGCGCGTTGCGGATCCAGGGCGGGTCGTGGATGAACCGCTGCATGAGCATCAGCGCCAGGACCCCCACGGGGACGTTGATGAGGAAGATCCAGCGCCAGGTGAAATTGTCGGTGATCCAGCCGCCGAGCACCGGGCCCACGATCGGCGCGATGACCACGCCCAACCCGTACAGCCCCATGGCCTGTCCGTGTTTTTCCCGCGGGAAGGCTTCCAGGAGGATGGACTGCGCCACCGGCTGGAGCGCACCGCCACCGGCGCCCTGGACGATCCGCATCGCCAGCAGCATCGGCAGGCTCGTGGCCATGCCGCAGAGGAACGACGCCGCCGTGAAGATCGCCAGGCACGTCATCAGGAACCGCTTGCGGCCGAAGCGCTGCCCGAACCAGGCGGTGGCCGGGATGACGATGGCGTTCGAGATCAGGTAGGTCGTGAGGACCCAGGTGGCCTCGTCCGTGGAGACGGAGAGGCTGCCCGCGATGTGGCTGAGCGAGACGTTCGCGATCGCGGTGTCCAGCACCTCCATGAAGGCGGCGAGCATCACGGACAGCGCGATCGGCCAGGGATTCACCCGGCCGGGTGAGGACGCGGAGGACATGGCGGCGGACGGTTGACGGCGGACGCGGAGAGTCACCGGATCCGGACTTCGGGCTCAACGGACATGCCCGGACCGAGCACGTACGGGGCGCCGGGAAGCCGATCGAGCACGATCTTGACGGGGACCCGCTGCACAACCTTGACGAAATTGCCCGAGGCGTTCTCCGGCGGCAGCAGACTGAAGCTCGCGCCCGAGCCGGCCTGGATGCTGTCGACCCGCCCTTGGAGCTTGAGCTGCGGGTACGCGTCGACGGTCAGCGCGACCGGCTGGCCGCGATGCATGTGCGCCAGTTGCGTCTCCTTGAAGTTGGCCACGACCCAGACTTGGCGCGGCACGATCGCGAGGAGGGCCTGGCCGGTCTGGACGTAGGCGCCGGCCTCGACGGTCCGGTGGGTGACCAAGCCGGTGACGGGCGCGGTCACCCGGGTGTACGACAGGTCGAGCTCGGCCTGCCGCACGGAAGCTTCGTCGCCCGTAATGGCGGCGGCCGCGGTCTGAATGTTGGCCTGGTCGAAGCTCTCCTGCGCCTGGGCCGCGAGGACCTGGCTGCGGGCCGCGTCGAGGTCGGCGGCGGCCGAGCGGGCCCGCGTGGCCGCGAGGTCGAGCTGGCTGGCGGAGACTCCAAGGTCACCGACGGCCTGGAAGCGGCGCGAATCGGCCGACGCGTGGGCGGCCTCGGCGCTGGCGGCCGCCACATTGGCGCGGGCCGCCGTCTCCTTGGCCTGATCCACGGCCAGCTGCGCGCGGGCCTGCTCAAGCCGGCTTTTCGCCGCCGTGAGCCCGGCGCGCGCCTGATCGAGCTTCGCCTGGTAGTCGCGGGGATCGATCTGCAGCAGCAGTTGCCCGCGCTCGACCGGCTGGTTGTCCGTGACCTCCAAACGGGCGACACGCCCGGCGACCTGCGGCGCGACCGGGGTCACGTTCGTGGCGATGTAGGCGTCGTCAGTGCTTTCGTACGGTGCGACGTATGTCTGATAATAGGCGTCGGCGCCAACGCCCGTGACGGCGAGCGCGAGCCCGAGCAGAAGGCGTCGGCGGAGCGGGGACTTCTTGGGCGCCGGCGGCGCGGGAATCTTCCGGTCGGCCGGCGTCCCGGCTTCGTCGATTGTTTCCACCTCTTCAATTACCGTCCGGGTCTCCAGGTCACCCGTGGGGGTGGTGGATTCGCCCGGGGCGTAACGGTGATGATTCGGTGGGATGCGGGCCGGCGGGTGGCCGACGTCGGGAAAGGAGGAGGTGGCGGATGTACTCATGAGGAAGGGAAGTGCGTGGACGTGACGGATCGGGCGCGGCCGGTTGGCGAAGTGGTGCCGAAACGGCCGCCCGGGATCATTCGTGATAGCGGGTGAGGGGCTCCTGCAGGTGGTCGAGCAAACCGGGAGTCCAGAGGCCGGCGAAGAAGTCGCGCGTGGCTCCGTCGAGCAGACTGGCGGTGTGCGGGAAGGCGGCGGAGGCGCGATCGCCCGCGGCGCCGAAGCGTCGACGCGAGCGGCTGCCTGTCGTCCCCGAATCATACTTGGCGGCGGATGGAGCGAGATTGGCGGTGATGGAGGACATGATTGATGAAGTTAATAGTTGACTGGTTGGCTAGTTATGGGGCCAAGCGAAATCCGATTTCGTGCATACGAGAGAGGGCGGGAGATGACGCCGTCCGGGAGCTAGGAAGCCGCTCCAGCGGTCGCGGTGTTTTTTGCTTTCAACATGCCCAGCGCGACCGAAGGCAGATCGCGCAGGAGCTCGGCGTTGTTCATGATGCGCGCTTCGCCGAGCGCACCCTGAACCATGAATTCGAGCGACTGAGCCCTTTGGGCAGGATCGCCCGGCTCGATCGAGCCGTCGGCAATGGCATCGCGGATCGCCGACTCGAAATAGCGCCGCTTCAGGGAAAATATCTCGCGCACCTTGGCGTTGACCTCGGCTTCCTGGGTGCTCACCTCCGAGCCGACGGATCCCACCGGACAACCAAGCACCTTGCCGTGTTGCTTGATATTGTTGGCCTGGCGGGCGTACAAGGCGGTGAGGTAATTGGTGATCCGGACGAGGGGAGGCACCGCGGCGGAGAATTCCTGGTCCAGGCGGGGCTTCCATTCGTCGACCCAGAGCTTCTCGAGCGCCGCAATCGCCAGATCGGCCTTGGACTTGAAGAAATAGTAGAAGCTGCCCTTCCGAACATCGGCCCGGGCGCAGATTCCGTCGATCGTGACGGCGCTGTACCCTTCCTCCCACATCAGGTCGAGGGCGGCTTTCATGAGCCTCAGCTGCGCGTCTGACGTTCTACCCATGCCGCAGATGTTAGTTGACTAGTTGTCTACTGCAAGAGAAATCGATGGTTTTTCTCTCGTGAAGTTTATAAGCGATTAGGATATAAAAGATTGCGCTAATCGATCCATCTGAGGGCAAGCTACTTTCAATGAAACGCCTGCGTGTCTTCGCGTTAGTTCGCAGAACAGCCGCCTGCCTGCTATCCTTGGCGGCCTTCCGGTCGCCGGGCGCCGCCGCCGGAACGGCGACCGCGTCGGCCGTGCACCGCTTCGAGATTGGCGCGAACGATTTCCTGCTCGATGGGGAACCGTTTGAGATTCGCTGTGGCGAACTGCACGCCGCGAGGATTCCGCGGGCCTACTGGCGGCACCGGCTGCGCATGGTGAAGGCGATGGGCCTGAACACGGTGTGCGCGTACCTGTTCTGGAATCTGGTCGAGCCCCGGCCGGGCGAGTTCAACTGGTCGGGCCGCGCTGACATGGCGGAATTTTGTCGCGAGGCCCAGGCGGAGGGACTTTGGGTCATTCTCCGCCCCGGGCCCTACGCGTGTGCCGAATGGGAAATGGGCGGGCTGCCGTGGTGGCTGCTGAAGAATCCCGACATCCAGCTTCGTTCACGCGACCCGGCGTTTATCGAGCCGGTGAGACGTTACCTGCGGGAAGTCGGACGCGTGCTGGGTCCGCTGCAAATTACGCACGGGGGACCGATCCTGCTGGTGCAGGCCGAGAACGAATACGGCTTCTATGGCCGGGACACCGCCTACATGGGTGTAATCCGTCAGGCGCTGGTCGATGCCGGCTTCGACGTGCCGCTCTTCGCGTGCAATCCAACGGCGCACTTGGAGCCGACCTACCGCCCCGATCTATTTCCGGTGGTGAACTTCGGCGCCGATCCGGTCGGCGCCTTCCAGGCGCTGCGCCGAATTCTGCCGCACGGGCCCCTGATGTGCGGCGAGTTCTATCCGGGCTGGTTCGACACCTGGGGTGCGCCGCATCATCTCGGCAAGACCGACGCGTACCTGCGGGACCTCGGCATCATGCTGCGGATGCACGCCTCGTTCAGCATCTACATGGCCCACGGCGGCACCACGTTCGGCCTCTGGTCGGGTGCGGACCGGCCGTTCAAGCCGGACACGAGCAGTTACGATTACGACGCGCCGATCTCGGAGGCGGGGTGGGCCACGCCGAAGTTCTATCAGACCCGCGCCCTGATCTCGCAGTACCTGGCGCCCGGCGAGGTGCTCCCGCCGCCACCGGCGCCGAATCCGACGACGACCTTCGCGGCGGTGAGGCTCGCGGCGTGCGCGCCGATCTTCGCCAACCTGCCGGCGCCGATCGCCGACGAACAGCCCCGCCCCATGGAGGACTACGACCAGGGCTACGGCGCGATCCTTTACCGCACCGAATTGCCGCCGGGGCCGGCCGGCCGGGTGGAGGCCGCGGCGATCCACGACTTCGGTTACGTTTTCCTCGATGGCCGCCGGATCGCCATCACCGATCGGCGCGTCGGCCGCTATGGTTTCGACGTGCCGGAGCGGCCGGCGCCGGCGCAGCTCGATATCCTCGTCGAACCGATGGGCCGGGTGAACTTTGGCCGCGAGGTCCACGACCGCAAAGGCATTCATGGCCCCGTGAGGCTCCTCGCCGGGGACGCGCCGGCCCGGGAACTCACGGGTTGGAAGGTCTACCGGCTGCCGCTCGACGGACCGCTGCGCGCCGGCCTGCGCTACGGCGCGGCGCAACTGAACACGCCGGCGTTCTGGCGCGGCACGATCCAAATCGCCCGGCCGGCCGACGTGTTTGTAGACCTGACCAATTGCGGCAAAGGCGTGGTCTGGGTCAACGGCCACTGCCTGGGCCGATACTGGAACATCGGGCCGACGCAGACCGCCTACCTGCCCGGCCCTTGGCTGAAAGCCGGCGCCAACGAAATCGTCGTTCTGGACTACCTGTCGAAGGAGATTCCAAGCGTGAGCGGGCGGGACACGCCGATCCTGAGCCGGCTGCGTCCGGCGCTGGATTTCACGCCGCCGGCGCGGGCAAACGGGACGCTGCAGTTGGGCGGGGCCGGGATGGTGCGGGAGGCGGCGTTCGCGCCCGGCGCGGCGGCACAGGAGGTGAGGTTCGCCCGCCCCGTGAAGGGCCGCTTCTTCGCCTTGCAGGGCCTGAATGCGTACGACGGAAAACCGCTGGCCGCGGTCGCCGAGCTCACGCTGCTGGACGCGGCCGGGCAGCCGCTGGACTCCGAGGGTTGGAGCGTCGCCTACGTCGACAGTGAGGAGCTGATCCAGGAAGACGGCAGCGCGGAGAACGCGATCGACGGCCAGGTGGCGAATTACTGGCACACCCGTTGGGGTGGGGACGCCCCCGGGTACCCGCACACCCTGGTGCTCGACCTCGTCCGCTCCGTCGAGGTCGGCGGCTTCCGCTACACCCCGCGGCAGGGCGACGATCACGTCGACGGCCGGATCAAGGACTACCGCATCTACGTCGGCGACGATCTCGTGCGCCGCTGACCGCGCCTTCGGGCGTCGGTTCCGCCGTTTTGCGGACACCCCCCCGGTACGCTGCTGCCCACATCGTGCAGGCCGTTACTCGCCCCCCCGCGCAACAATCGGATCCACGTTCGTGGCGCGGCGGGCGGGGATGACCGACGTGCCGAGCGCGGCGAAGGTGAGCCCGGCGCCGGCAGCCGCGCAGCTCGCCGGATCCACGACGCTCGTATCATACAACCCGCGCCAAAGAGCTGGCGACGTTTCACGCCGGTCATCGAAGCTGTGCCCGCCTCGCGAGGTCTTTGGGCCGGAGGCTTCGCGGGGCCGCCACCGGGGACGGGGGCCTGGAGCCGCCGTCCGCGATTCGGGGTTGCGATCGGTTGGGGGAATTGCTCGTGTCTCCCGGTCGTGAAAGCATCCTCCCCGGGGAAGGCGGGGCGCTGGCCATCTGTCTTCAAGGTGATCGCGCCCGGTGCCCTGATATTCGGTGCCACCTTCTTCGCCTTTCTGCCGGCGGTCCGCGGCGGGTTCCTGTGGGACGACGATGCCCATGTCACGCGGGCGGGGCTACGGTCCCTCCAGGGTCTCGGACGCATTTGGGGAGAGGTGGGTGCGACCCAGCAGTATTACCCGCTGCTGCATACCGCCTTCTGGTTCGAGCACCGCTGGTGGGGCGATGCGGTGATCGGCTACCATCTGACCAACATCCTGCTCCACGCGGCGGCGGCCTGCTTGGTGGTGGCGGCGTTGCGCCGGTTGGCGGTGCCGGGGGCCCTGCTGGCGGGTCTGATCTTCGCGCTGCACCCGATCGAGGTGGAATCGGTGGCGTGGATTTCGGAGCAGAAGAACACACTCTCGGCCGTCTTTTGCCTGGCGGCGGCGTGGGTCTACCTCGGTTTCGACCGGGACCGACGGGCGTCGCAATATTGGCCGGCGCTGGGGCTGTTCATTCTCGCTCTGCTGACCAAGACGGTGACGGCGACGCTGCCGGCCGGGTTGTTGGTCATCATTTGGTGGCAGCGCGGTCGGCTGAGCTGGCGGCGGGATGTATTGCCGTTGCTGCCGTGGCTGGGAATCGGCGCCGCCTGCGGCCTGTTCTCGGCTTGGGTGGAGCGGACATTCATTGGCGCTCATGGCCAGGCCTACGCGCTGTCGCTGGTGGATCGCGGCCTGCTGGCGGGACGGGTGATCTGGTTCTACTTCGCCAAGCTGCTATGGCCGGCGAACCTGACTTTCATCTATCCGCGATGGACGGTCGACGCGGCCGTGTGGTGGCAATGGCTGTTCCCGCTCGGTGCCCTTGGAATGGGGTGGTGGTGGTGGCGCGCGAGCCGGACGGCGGATCCGGCGCGCGGGCGGGCGGCACGGGCGCCGCTCGCGGGATGGTTGTTCTTCGTCGGGATGTTGTTCCCCGCCCTGGGTTTTGTGAACGTTTATCCCTTTAGGTATTCGTACGTTGCCGACCATTTTCAGTACCTGGCGGGCCTCGGTATCATCGTTCCGGCAGCTTCCGGCCTGAGTTGGGTGCTGGCGCGCCTCCCGGTGCGGACAAGATCCGCCGCCTGGCTGCTCGGCGCAGGCATTCCGGCCGTTTGCGCGGTCCTGACGTGGCGACAGTGCCGGATGTACCGTGACGCCGACACCCTCTACCGCACGACGCTGGCGCGCAATCCGTCCTGTTGGCTGGCGCACAACAACCTGGGCTTGATCTGGTCGAAGCTGCCTGGGCGGCTCAACGATGCGATCGCCCAGTATCAAGAGGCCCTGCGCGTGAATCCGGAGTGCGCCGAGGCGTACAACAACCTCGGCAGCGCCTGGTCGGATCTGCCCGGCCGGCTGGGCGACGCGATCGTCCAGTATCAGGAGGCTTTGCGGCTGGATCCGGATTATGCCAAGGCGCACAACAATCTGGGCAACGCCTGGGCGCAGCTCCCCGGGCGGCTGGAAGACGCGATCGCCGAGTACCGCGAAGCGTTGCGCCTGCAGCCGGATTACGCCGAGGCGCGCAACGGCCTGGGCGTCGCCCTGGTGCAGCTACCCGGGCGCCTCGAAGACGCGATCGCCCAGTATCAGGAGGCGCTGCGGCTGGATCCAGATTACGCCGAGGCTCACAACAACCTGGGCGCGGCCCTGGCGCAGGTGCCGGGCCGCCTGAACGAGGCAATCGCCCAATTTCAGGAGGCGCTGCGGCTGCAGCCGGATTTTGCCGAGGCGCACAGCAACCTCGGCAGCGCCTGGTCGGATCTGCCGGGTCGCCTGCATGACGCGATCACCCAGTATCGGGAGGCCTTGCGCCTGAGGCCGGGTTACGCCAGGGCGCACTACAATCTGGGCAACGCGTTGGCGCAGGAACCGGGGCGACTGCATGATGCGATCGCCCAATTCCAGGAGGCGCTTCGTTTGGACCCCGGCTACGCTCCGGCCTGGCACAGCCTCGGGGCCGGCTTGTTTGAGGTGGGGAATTTGCCGGCGGCGGCGGCGGCGTTCCGGGAGGAACTGCGCTTGGTGCCCAATGATCCTGCGGCCCAGCAGGCGCTTTCCGCGGTGCTCCAGCAAGCCGACGGCCATTGAAGGGAAGCTGGGACGCCCGGATCCGGCCCGCGGTCGCGTCGCCGCTTGGCATCCAACGAGGGACGCCTAGGTTCATCCCATGAAGATGCCT
>JBJKRD010000485.1:0-9186 GCA_046704925.1 Opitutaceae bacterium
ATGCATGACCACCCCGAGCCCGGTGCGCACCTGCTTCTGCGCCTCGGCGCCGTGGGCGTTGATCCACGCCGTGAGTTCCCGGTGCGCGTCGACAAACCGCCGCGCGAGCTCCGCGTGGCCCTTCAGAAAGCCGACGCGGGCCACCAGCACCGTCGTGACCGCGTCCTTTTGCTCGAGGAAAATCCGGCCGCCTCCTTCGAGTTCAAGGCGGCACACCCAGGGTTCCACCGTCCAGACGGCGTCCACCTGGCCCCGTTGCAGCAACCCGAGCTGATCGGGGTTGGCGACCGGTACCACGGAAACGTCGCCGCCGGTCAGCGTGACCTTGAAACCCTGCCGGCGCAGCCAGGCGCGCGCGGCGATATCCTGGGTGTTGCCGAATTGCGGCGTTGCCAGCCGTCGTCCCCGAAAATCCGCCGGCGCCTTGATGCGGCCGTCCCCGGCCACGACCAGGGCCGCCCCGCCCTCGGCCGCGCCCGCCAGCACGCGGATCTCCTCCCCCCGCGACCGGATGTAGGCATTGAGCGCCGGGTTGGGCCCCACGTAGGTGAGGTCCAGGGAGCCCGCGAAGATCGCCTCCATCGCGCTCGGGCCGGCATTGAAGGCATACCATTGGATTTCCACGTCCGGGCCCAGCCGGGCTTCAAACCAGCCGCGGCCCTCGCGGCTCGTGTAGCTGCCGATCACGCCCTGGGCGTGCGTGACGTTGGGAAAGTAGCCGACCCGGATGACCGTCTTCTCCGCGCGGACGGCCAGGGGCGCCAGGAGCAGGCCGGAAAGCAAAAGCGGGATTCTCATGGGAAGCTGGGGCTCGAGGTGGGGTCAGAACGAGTGCTGCAGCCGGCTGATCAGAACCTGTTCATCCGGGCGTGCCGGCGCCGACAGGGGTGATTCGAAACTCGTTTCGAAAAAATCGATGGTGGTGCGCACCGACCGGCTCAGGTACCAGCTCAGGCCCACGCCAAACGAGGACGCCCCTTGCGCCCCGGCGGTTGGATCGGCCAGCAAGGGAAAGGCACCGGAGTCGACCTGCAGCGCGGCGTAGCGCGCCGCCACCTCCCAGGCTCCCCAGCTTCCCGCGTTCGGGTTGAACGGCCGGCGCGGCGTGACGCCCCCGTACGACGAGTCCTCGCCGGTGAGCACGCAGCCGGCGGCCACCTGCCACGCGCGATGGCGCAGGGTAGTCGGGGTGCCGGCCGCCCCGGACCGCAGCGTTACGGTCGACACGACGTACTCGCCGATGGCGCCCCACGGTCCGCGGCGATACTCGGCCTGCGGCGCAAGGCGCCAGGCTCGGCCCGCGCCAACGGTGGTGCCGCGATACCGGAAGAAAGTCTGCTGTCCGTCAGTCTTGTAACCACCGGTGAGCGCAGAAGCCGGATTTTGCCGTCCCAGACTCGCGCCGATGCCGAATCCCAATCCCCGCCAGGGCGACGTCTCGTCCGACGCGAACGGGCGCAGGAAGGCGCGGACCACGCCCGCGTACGCTCCGTCGGGATTGGCGTTGGTGGAGCTGGCGCCATCCGCCAATCCATTGAAGATCCCCGCCGCATACGTGAAGGTGTCGCCAAGACCGCCGCTGAGTTCCACGCCGAGGTCGCGGTTGGGCACGAGGTTCGTGGCCAGCGAACGCTCGTCAAAAAACGTCCAGGCGTCGGTCTGCAGCAACTCCAGACCGATCGGCGTCTTGAATTTGCCCGCCCGGATCCGCGTCTGCCCGCTGAGGACCACCGCCAGATTCGCGTCGAGAATGGACGGCGCCCCCGTGCCGCCGAATTCGGGCACGAGCTGGAACGAGTAGATCCTCCCGAGCGTGCCCTCCGCGATCAGCCGCGCGCGCCGCAGCACGAAGCCGTCGGCCGCGGTGCCGCCGCCCCGCTCCGCGTACCAGCGGGAGTCGAGTTGCACCAGGCCGCGGATCCGCAGGGTGTTGGCGGCGTCGGCCGAGGCAAAGGTGAAGCCCTTCTCCGTGAGACTGATCCTGGGCGCACCGGATTCGGCGGCAGCCGGCGCCGGCGGCCCCTTCGCCCTCGACTCCTCGAGCTTCTCGAGTTCCGCCATGCGTTGCTCCAAGCGCTGAATCTCGCGCCGCAACGCCCTGATTTCGGCTTCGACTTCATCCGCGGCGTCGAGGCTGGCGATCCCGCCCGGGGTTGCCGCGATCGTCATCGCGACCCGTGCGATCCATGAATGCCCGGCGTTCATATGGTGTAGTCCCCAAGCAGGTTGTTGATGAGTCCTTCCACCGGCTGAAGGTTCACCGTGGAGGCCGCGCCGGCCGCCGCCTGCAACCAGCGCGCCGCCCCGGGCCGTCGGGGCTGGGCGAACGGCAGCGCGACGCCGTCGCGCCGCATTTTCCGCAGCGTTACCTCC
This sequence comes from Opitutaceae bacterium, assembly GCA_046704925.1. Taxonomy (GTDB): domain Bacteria; phylum Verrucomicrobiota; class Verrucomicrobiia; order Opitutales; family Opitutaceae; genus Fen-1467. Next base: position 2,374 of record JBJKRD010000485.1, read on the forward strand.
ACGACATCCGCCAGCGAATATCGATCGAGGATGCCGGCGATGGCGTTGCGTACGTCCAACATCAGCATCCGCAGTCCGCAATGGGTCTCGTCCGGACAAGAGCACTTCTCGTAGGCGCTCTGGCTGACGCACCCGATCGGCGCCAACGGACCGTCGATCAGACGGACAACATGGCCCACCATGATCTTGTCGGCCGGCCGGGCCAAACGGTAGCCCCCGAACTTTCCGCGCCTGCTTTCAATCAACCCGGCTTCCTTCAAAGCCTGCATGATCTGTTCGAGGAATTTCGGTGGTATTCTTTCACTGTCAGCCAATTCCGTAACCTGAATCAGACTGCGCCCGACCTCTGCTGCGATGCCGAGATCGATCAGCGCCCTGAGAGCATACTCACCTTTCTTGGAGACCTTCATAAAACCTACCTAATTAATCTAGATTAAATTAGTGTGTTTATTGCAAGCCTGCTGTTCGTCCGGACTATCGAACGTTGGCGAGACCGCGTACCGAATATCCGGAAACACGTCGTGCGGGTCGGCGAACGAAGCGGGGCCTTTCGACCCCGGAGCAGCTTTCAGATGCGTCCTCCGGATCGCGTCGATCGAGCAACCGCGCGTCCCAAGCGCCTGACTTGATTATGTCCGGTCCACTCACCACGCTCCGGCGCCGCCGAGAGACCGGCGAAACCCGCTCCCGTCCGTTCCGTCTTTCCCGATTGCGCCGGTGCCGGAGGCGGTCCGCCGGCACCAACGCCAACGCATGGACGCTCCTGACCAACCGTCCGCCCCCCGGCCGACTCCGCCGCCGGCGGGTTTCGGATTCGCCTGGTCACGGACCTTCGCCGCGCTCCAGCACCGGAACTACCGGCTGTTTTTTATCGGGCAGTTGGTCTCGCTCACCGGCACCTGGATGCAGAATGTCGCCGAGCGCTGGCTCGTTTACGACCTGACGAACTCGCCGTTCATTCTCGGCCTGGTCACCTTTGCCGCCGGCGTGCCCGTGCTGCTTTTTGCGCTCTGGGGCGGGGTGGTTGCCGACCGGGTGCCGAAACGGCGCCTCCTGCTGGCCACGCAGTCATTCATGATGGCGCTGGCCCTGATCCTGGCGGTCGACGTGATGCTCGGCACGGTCCGCTGGTGGCACATCGGCATCCTGGCTTTCCTGCTCGGCATCGCGAACGCGTTCGATGCCCCCGCGCGGCAGGCGTTCGTCGTCGAAATGGTGGGGCGGCGCGAACTGATGAACGCCATCGCGTTGAACTCCGCGATCTTCAATTCCGCGCGCATCGTCGGGCCGGCCATCGCCGGCATCGCCCTGGCCGCCGTCGGGCCCGCGTGGTGCTTCCTCATCAACGCGGTCAGCTTTCTCGCCGTCATCGCCGGCCTGGCCATGATGAAGGTGCCGCCCTACGTCGGCGCCGTGAGTACGGAATCGCCCATCAAGCAGATGCGCGAGGGAATTACCTACATCTGGCGGCATCGCGTGGTCCGGACCCTGATCGCGCTGGTGGCCATCTCCAACATGTTCGCCCTCGGATACATGGCGCTGTTGCCGGCCCTCGCCCAGGATGTCCTGCACGCCGGGACCGTCGGCTACGGCCTGATGACCACCGCCATCGGGGTCGGCGCGCTCGCCGGCGCCCTGATGATCGCATCGCTGGGCGATTACCAGGGCAAGGGGCGGATGCTCACGGCGGGAAACCTGCTGTTTCCGACCATGGTGTTGGCCCTGGCGCTATCCCGCTCGTTCCATCTGTCGATGGGGCTCCTGGTGGTCATCGGCCTTGGCTTCATGACGCAGAACGCCACCGCCAACACCCTCGTGCAGACGGCCATTCCCGACAGCCTGCGGGGCCGGGTGATGAGCGTCTACATGATGGTGTTCCAGGGATTCTTCCCGATCGGCTCGCTGATCGCCGGCGCCGTGGCCGAGGGATTCGGGGTGCCCGCCGGCGTCGCGTACGGCGCGGCCATCGCCCTCGCCTACGGGTTGTACCTGCAATGGCGCCTCCCGCAAATCCGGGCGTTGCGCTGAACGGCGGTACGCCCGCGAAGGCGGAAACAGGCGGAAGACCTCAGTCCTTCTTCTTTTCCGGACGCCGGAAGTCCTTGTGGTCGGCCTTCTGCAGGTCGAGCAGCTTCTTGGTGAGCTTTTCCGCCTCGTCATTCCGGCCCGCTTTCAAGGCCTCCGCCAGCCGGTCGACCGTGTCGATGAACTGCCCCATCTTGTCCCGGTATTTCGCCTCAAACCCCGGACGGTCTGCCTCTGGAAAGTCGGCGGCGTGCAACGGCGTGTGCGTGCGCGCATCCATGGCTCCCTTGCGGATCGTGGCCACGAGCTCCAGGGACGAGGCGTTCAGCGACGGATCCGCCACTTGTTTTCGCAGCTGGCGGTAGGCCTTGCCCATCATGTGCATGTCTTTTTCGATGGGCGTGTCGGGACGGTCTTTCTTCGGCTGGCCAAAGATCACGGCCGGGGTGAGGACCAGGGCCGCGACGAGGAGTAGGTGCGTTTTTGTCATAGGAAAGAGTTTGGGAAAAGACGGCTGACCGCGGGAAGCGGTGACATTGTTGAGCCCCGTCCGGTTGTCCAATCCTACACGGTCGGTTTTCCGGAGCCACAGCGCGCAGGCGCCGTGCCGGGCCGGCGCCTGCGCACTGTGGCTCATCAACCCTGTCGGCGAGGCGCTTGGTTCCTGCCGCCGCTCCGTCCGCCGTCAAAACGATGCCTCACCATCCGCGGCATCGTAAGATTAAGTTATTCAATATCAGTATCAAACATCATCAGCGACCCAATCCACCGCCGGACACGCTCAAAGGCTGAGCCGCAGGCCGTCATAGGCGAGTAGGATTCCGGCAGGCAGCGTCGCCTCGGAAGGCCCGTGGTCGACGGCATGGGTCAAATGGGTGAGGTAGGTCACCGGCGCCGCCAGCGTCTGCGCGACCGCGATGGCCTCCTCAATGTTCATGTGCGTCGGATGCGCCTCGGGTCGCAGCCCGTCCAACACGACCGCATGGGCCCCGTGCGCCAGCGCGCGGGCCTCGCCCGGGACGCGCTTGCAGTCCGTGTAATAAACGAACTTCGCGCCGCTGTCGCGCTCTTCGAACACCAGGCCCAGCACGTTGACGCCCCCGTGCGGGAGCAGCGTGGAGCGGATGATTCCCTGCTCCAATTCCAGGACGGCCGGCATCTCCGTCAGATTGAACGCCGGGTAGCCGCGCACCACCGCCCGTTCCATGATCGCGTACGGGTACATCGCGATCACCCGGCTCATGCCCTCGTCGGTCGAATATACGGTCAGCGCCTGGCCGCCGCGCAGATCGCAGAAGCGCCGCAGGTCGTCCATCCCCGCGACGTGGTCGGCATGCCCGTGGGTCAGGATGAACAGGTCGAGTCGGTCAATTCCCTGGCGCAGGCACTGCTCGCGGAATTCCTGGGCGGCGTCCACCTGGATGTGGAGGCCGCCCATCACCACATGCACGCTGCAGCGCGTGCGCCGGTTGCGCGGATCGGGCGAGGTGCACACCGGACACCCGCAGGCGATCATCGGGACGCCCTGCGACGTGCCCGAACCGAGGACGATGACTTCCATGAACCATCTGAATCCCGGGAGTGCGCGGCGCCAAGTCCCAATCGCCGGGCCCTTCAATCTTCCGAGCGCCGGAGATTCCCGCTGCCCACCGTGATCTGTACCGGGGGCGACGTGACGGTGATCCCGGAATTCGTCCGCGCCCGGGCGGTGAAGACGTGGATCCCTGATCCAAGATTCCTGGCGGTGACGGCGTAGGGCGCCGAGTAGTCGGTGCCCACCAGGCTCGTGCCGTCGTAGAATTGCACCCGGCTGACGCTGCCGCGCGGCGAAACGCTGGCCGCCAGCGACACGTTGGCCGGTTCCCGATAGACTGCTCCATTGAGCGGGCTGGTCAGGACCACGGTCACGGCGGTCGACGTTACCGTCAGGGTGGCCGTGGCGCTGGTGACCGAACCCGCCCCGTTGCTGACCACGACCCGATAGTTGCCCGCCGCGGCGGCGGTGACGGCGGTCAGCGTCAGCGCGGCGCTTGTGGCGCCCGGAATATCGGCGCCGTTCTTCTGCCACTGGTATTCCAGCGGCGCCGTGCCCGTGGCCACGACCGCGAAGGTGACGTTGGCTCCGGCGCTCACGGTCTGCGAGGCCGGCTGCGTGGTGATGGACGGCGCCACGGCGCTGTTGCCATTCACCACCAGGGTCGCGTTCGTGCTGGTCACGGACCCGGCGGAATTCGTCACCACCACCGTATAGACGCCCGCATCGGCCGTCGTCACCGACGACAGCACCAGGCTGGCCGCGGTGGCGCCCGGGAGGTTCGTGCCGTCCTTCTGCCATTGGTAGCCCAGCGGGGCCGTGCCCGTCGCCACCACGCTGAAGGTCACGCTGCCGCCGACGGAAACCGTCTGTCCCAAGGGCTGCGTGGTGATCGCCGGTGGCAAGACTCCCCCCGCGCCCACCGTGATCGATCCCGTGCCCAGGTTCGAATTCCGCGACCCGTTGTACGCGGCAAACGTGAAGGTGTCGACGCCCACGAAACCCGCATCCGGGTAATAGGTGGCGACGCCGTTGATCAATCCCACCGCGCCGTGCCCGGCCTGCGAGATGATGCGCAGCGTCAACCCGGTGCCCGTCGCCGGCAGCGTGATCGCCACCGGGTTGTCCATCGCCGTGGCGACCGAGACGTCACTCACCGACGGGGCGGGTCCGGGGCTGCCCTCGCCGCCCGGGCCGTTGTGGCACATATAGCAGCCGATGATCGCCCCGCGGAAGACCGTCTGGCCGCCGATGGTGCGATCCGCCTTCGCGAGGGATAGGACCGTCCCACGGTAGTCGGCGCCGTGGCAGGCCTGACACTGCGCGGTGCCGCCGTGCTCGACGGCACCCTCATGCTGGCTGACCCAGCCGGGGCCGATGGGATGCAGGCCGTGGGGACCGCCGGTGACCGTCGTTGGCATTGTGACGTGGCAGGCGGTGCATTCGGCGATCATCCCCGGATGCCCCTGCAGCTCCTGGCTGTAGAGATTGTCGTTCGGCTGGCTCGTGGGGAAGACCGCATGCGTCGAGCCGTGGCAGGCCTCGCACTGCAGTCCGCCATGGCCCACCGAGAACCGGTAGAGCGAGAGGCCCGACGCCGGGGTGTTGGGCGTGGTGGCGAAGGTTTGGTCGACAGCGCTGCGCACGGTGAAGCTCGCGTCCGTGAACACCGACGTGTACCGGATCTGGCCGTTGTTGTGGGTGGCCGTCCCGGTGTGGCAGCTCTGGCATTGGGGTTCCTGGAACCAGCCGACGCGCGTCGGCGAGCCCACCTCGGTCAGGTTGCCGTGGCAGCTTTGACACTGCATCTCCTGCGAACCATCGGCCGCGATGGCGCGGCCCATGGCGCCGCGCAGGCATTTCGTGGTCGATCCCGGATGACACCGGTAGCACGCGGCCCGGTTGCCCGCGCTGTTGAGCGGAATCTGCAAGATCGGATCCACGACGTTGGCGTGCAAGGTGTGGACCGCCGCGGTCAACGGGGGGATTCCCGCCACGCCGGTGCCGGGCAGCGCCTCCGACAGGTGGCAGGCGGAGCAGGTGACCGGGTGCCCGTCGGTCGCGACATTGGCGTACAGGCCGGCCGGGTTGAATCCCCGGGCGGTCAAAGCGGCGGCGTACTCCGCGGCATGGGAGGCAAACTGCAATTCGTCGTGCAGCCGGAGGATGTTCAGCCGGTAGTCCCGCTCCGGGTTGGCATTGAAGACCCAGCCGGCGGACGGTTGCGCCGCCGCCACCGTTCCGGAGGCATGACAAGCCCGGCAGTCCATTTCGTCGGAAATGGGCAGCACGATGTCGCTCGTGGCCACCACCTGGTTCGCCGCGTCGCGCGCCACCAACCGCATCAGCGGATACTCGTTCTTGTGCATGGCATCGTCGTAGGGTGACATTGGGATGCCCTCGCCGCGGAACCAGTTGACCGGGGTGCTCACGCCCGCGGCCGGGCTGTTGTTCGTCTCGAACCGCATGCCTTGCGGCGTGTTGGCGGCGCCCGGCATCGCCCAACCGGCCAGCCCCAGGTCCGGCGCCAGGGCCCCGTAAAGGTACGGCGTGTAGGTGTAGAAATTGCCCTTGCCGATGGAGGTGCGGTTGATCGAACCGTCCGGATCGGCCACCGCCTGATAGGTGACCGAGTAGCCGCTGCCGCTGGTCACCAGCGTCCCGTTGACGATGAGTTGCGCTTCAATCGTGTTGTAGGGCGGCAGGATGGAAAAAACCGAATAGTCGCTGTCCATGCAGTGCATGCCGAGATTGTTCCAACCGAGCAAGGCGGCATCGGCCGCGGCGAGGGAGAGTGGCGCAACCATGGCCGCCACCAGGCAGGCTGAACGTATAGTTAGGGGCATATGCGTATATGCGCATCATCGCGCGTTGGGCCCAAAAACCCGCCCTGCCGGTAAATGTTCCCTATGGGTCATATTTTCCTCCGCCAAGCAGCGGCCGGCCTCCGAAACCGTGCGTTTGGCAGTACCAAACTGGCCTTCGACATTGCACTCTGCGCGGACGGTTCCCGGCGCCCCGCGCTTCGTCGTCCCGCCGTCTCGCGGCGAACCGGAGGCCGCACATCGCCTTGAATGGCCTTGAGCCAGGCGCCAGGATGGCCGATGCAATCACCGGCGCCAACCTCGGGTGTCCCGCGGCCGGCGCCAATTCCACCATGCCCCCGCGCCTCCCCGCCCTCTTCGCCCGGCAATTCGGGGCCGACCCGACGGCCGCCGACGAGCTGCCGGCCCACGGGTCGGAGCGGAAGCTGT
>JBJKRD010000486.1:0-16491 GCA_046704925.1 Opitutaceae bacterium
CGGCGGCCACCGTGCGGAACTCGGCCGGACTCACCGCCCGATCGTGCAGATCCTCGACCCAGCCCTCCCGTTCCTTGGCGTCGGTGGTCGTCTTCATCGTCGACGCATCGTCCTGCCACTCCGCCGCCACCGCCTTCGCGTCGCCGCCCTCCTGGCGCTGGGCGGCCACGTCAATATTCGCCTCGGTCAGGTAGCCGCCGTCCTGGATGGCATCGATGGTCTGACCGGCGGCGGCGTAATCGCCCTCCCGCGCCTGGGCCTCCGCCAGTTTCGCAAGCAGATCGTCCTTTTGGTCCTCGGGAAGCGTGGCCTGCAGGATCTTGGGCGCCAACGCGGCCGGGTCGCCGCGCGCGAGTTGGTCGCCCAGGGCGGTGGCGGCACGAGTCGCCGCCACCTGTGCCCGGTAATCCTTGTCGGTTATCAATCCCAGCAGCGCATCGCTCGTCGTCACGTCGCCCTGCCCGTAAAAGGCCACGGCCAGCGCCGCCAAGTCGACGTGCCCGTCGGTCACGGGATGCGCGCGGGCAAAGTCGATCAGCCGTTGTGCGTCGCCGGCGGCGAGCGTCAGGCGCGCCAGGCTGGCGCCGGCCTCCCACTCCGCCTTGGCGAACTCGTCCCGGGCGTCGGCCGGTATCCTGGCCACCAAAGCCGATGCATCCGCCTGCGCCGCGCGCAAGCTCTCCAGGTCGCGGGCGAGAATGGCACGATGCACGAGCCGACGGAAATCCGGCACCAGCGCGTCAAACCCTCCGTCCGGATCCTTCGCGACCCCGAGCGCCGCGGCCACCGCCTGCCGGCGCCTCGTCGCCGCGCCCGCCCAGTCGCCGGCCGCCGCCCGCAGGCGCTCCGCGTCCATGAGCGCGGTGAATCGCTCCACGGGCAACAACGGTCCCGCGAGGGTTCGGTCGATCCGGTTCTCCAGCCCGGCCAGCTCCGTCCCGGTGCGTTCCGCCGGGAAACGTTCGGCCAGGCGGACCCATGCGTCGCCCTGGGTCATCGACTCAAACGCCATTTTGTCGATGACCGCCCTGGCTCCGGCGACATCGCCGGCATCCGCGCGCTCCGCCACCGCCCGTTCGGTCGCCCCCTCGATGTCTTCCGCGAGCCGGGTTGAAAGCGGGTTATCGGCAAAATCGGTCATGCGATTGTCCACCGCCTGCGCCTGCGCCCAGTCGCCCGCCGCGAGGTAGGCGCGGCCGATCCGATCAAGCAGTTGGTTGGCTTCCAAGGAGTGGTCGTCGAGCCCCCGGGATGCCTGGTCGGCCCGGGCCCAGGCGGCGGTCGCGTCGGTGCGCCGGCCCGCCTTCGTGCAGGCATCCGCCAGGTCCGCCAGCGCCGTGGTCAGATAGGACGAGTGCGGATCCATGAGCTGGATCGCGCTCCCGGCCTCATCCAGCATCCCGCGCCGAATCAGGGCGTCGACGACCGTGTCGTAGGCAAAGGAACGCAGGTGGAATTCACCCTCCTGGATCCGCCCGGCGATCGTCAGGGCCTCCCGTTCCCGCCCGTGGTCGGCGAGGACCCCGGCGAGCTGGGCGGCATAGTCGGCGGCATAATCGTAGGTATATTTCGGATCCTGCATCGCCAGCAGCCGCCCGGCCAACCGGACGGTCTCGTTCAGCGCGCCATGCTCGGCCTGCAGGTGCCCGGCGTAATCCAATGCGCCCACGGCGTCCAACCGGCCGCGTCCGTCCGCTCCGGTGGGCATCCGTTGCGCCATCGCGGTGAGATCGCTCAGCATCTGCGCGTTGCGGTGGTCGGTTGTCGCCAGGAGCCGTCGGACCTCGGCGTTGACCGCCGCGGCGTCGGGCGCGGCCGGGGCCGCCGCGAGGAAGGCCTCCAGCCAGCCGGCGGCGCGCAGCTCCCGCCCCGGGAGCCTCGCCTCGGCGAGCCCGAGATTGTACAGCACCGCCGGGGCGGCCGGGTCGGTGCGCCGGGCGTTGGCAAAATGCGCCACGGCGGTGTCCCATTGCCCGGCCCGGGCCGCGTCGAGACCGGCCTGCATTTCCACCTGCGTCGCGAGCGGCAGGGCGCCGTCGGCGGCCCTGGCCAACCCGGCCAGCGAGACCGCGCAGGCGAACAGGCCGGCAAGCTGGGGCCCACGGAAAGCCATACCGCGCCTAGTTGTGCGGCCCATCCTGGCCGGCGGGCGTCAACGGATCCTTTCCGGCCGGCGCCTTTGACGGCGTCACATCCGGCGCGCCCGCGTTGGTCGGCAGCTTCGCCGTCATTTCAATGAGGCCGTCCAGCATCGCGTCGTTCTCGCGTTGCGCGGCGAGACCGGGAAAAAGGAGTTCCATGTCCGACTCCCTGGGCAGCTGGTCCGGCGGCAACGGATGCGGCACGTCGAGCGGGTTGACCAGTTTCGGATCGTTTGCCGGGCGCCTCGGCCCCGGCCAGCGGCTGGGCGGCGGGGGCGGCGGCGCCAACAGCAGCTCCAGGTCCTGATCCTGCGGCGGGATGACGCCCGGATCGGGCGGCGCCGACAGATTCAGGTCGCTGATGACGCGGTGTCCCGGTCCCGGGGCCGGCGGGCCGAGCCCCGCCGGGTTGGGCGAGGTGCGGGTGGCGCCGCGGAGATCCACCCCCTGGGCGTCGGTCCACGCCGTCATCGCGGCGGCCTGGCCGGGCGTTGCAAGAGTCAGGCCGGAAACCTCCCGGGCGCCGCGCCGCGGCGCCCGGCCCACGGCGTCCTGCAATTGGCGCGCGGCGGCCGTCACCACCGCTTGGTCGGTCTGGCGAAACACGGCATCCGCGCGCTGCTGCCGTTGTTTCTCCTCGATCCCTTCGAGGTTCTTCCGATACAGCGTCTGGCCGGGCGACAGCTTCACCGCCCGCTCGTAGGCCCGGCGCGCCTCGTCCAGCTTGCCCTGACGCTCCAGCGCCACGCCGAGGTTGTTCCAAGTCGAGTTGTCGTGATCGTCGAAGCGCAGCGCGTCACGCAGCGACGTCTCCGCGGCCGCCCACGCGCCGGCGCCGAGCTGGCTCGTCCCCTGCCCCACGCGCAGGTAAGCCATGAGCACCTTCCACCGGCTCTTCTTCAGGCCGGCCGCCCGCGCCTGCGCATAATACTGTTCCGCGGCCGCGTAGTCGCCCCGGAAGTTATAGCTCATCCCCAGGTATTCCAGCCCGACCCGGTCGCCCGGATAGAGGCGCAGCATCTCGCGGGCCGCCGCTTCCAGATCAGCCGCGTCCTGGCGGTTGATCGCCGAGTTGGCGTTGTCCAGACTGCGATTGTATCCCCGCACCCGGGCGGCCTCGGCGGCATGCCGGGCTGATTCGGCCCGCTGTTACTAGGAATCGCTCCGTTGGGGGCGGCCCCTGTCGCTATCGGGGAGGCCCTGCAACTCCCGGATTATCTCGCCGGCATCCTGGCCGGCGAGCGGCAGAACACCTGCGACCAAGAGGGCCAGCAACAGGCCGAGTCGGCCCGCGAATCCACCTGACTTCATGGGGGGGCGAACAAACGCAAAAAGGTTCCGGACGATCGACCGGAAGCTGGCGACCGACGAACTTGGGCAAATTTCCCGCCTGGTCAATCCGTTGCCGCTGCGGCCCTGGATTTGGCACGTTTTTTTCAATTTCGCCACGCCGCGCCGCGGCCGACGCGCCTCACTGCAGCTTCACCCGGCGCACGGCGGTCTCACCGTTGCGGCTGGTGAGCAACACGAATCCGGTGCGGGTCTGATCCGCCTCGATCGCGGTCAGTTCGGTGACCGCATCCGCGAAGGTCTTGATCTCCTTGCCGTCAATCTCGCGAATCCAGTCGTCGAACTCGAGGCCGCTCACCGCCGCCGGACTGTTGGGCTTAACAAAGTCGACGATCACGCCGTCCTGATCCGCGCGTTTCACGCGGCGGGCCACACCGTCGCCATAAAGAAACTCGCGGATGGTGAAGCCCAGCCGCTCGAAGTACCGCCGGTCGGCCTCCCGGATGATCTTGGGCTCCTCACCCAGGGTGACGCCGATGTCCAGGCGGTGACCGTCCCGCAGCACGGTCAGCGGGAATTTGTCGCCGGGCAGCCGGCGTTCGACCTCGCGCTCGAGGTAGGTCGCCACGACCTGGTCGGGCTTGAACCGGGGCAGCGGCTGGCCGTCGAGGCCCACGATGATGTCGTGGCCCTTCAGTCCGGCCTTCTCCGCCGGGCTGTCCTCGAGCACCTCGCTGACCATGAGCGCCGACTGGTCTTCCAGCTTCAGGAAGCGGGCGACATCGGGATCGACCGGCTCGAGGCCGAAGGCCCCCAGCCAGGGCAGCGGCCGCCCCGAGACGTTCTGCGGAATGCGCCCGAGGTACGGGAGCACCTCCCGGTCAAAAAGAAAAACGCTGCTTTCCTCGACGTCCACCAGCACCACCGGCTGCCCGCGCTCGCGCCGCGAAAACATCAGGTAATTCTGGCCGAACGAGTTCAGGGCGAGCCCGACGAGGGCGCCGTCGCGGTTGAACACCGGCAGACCCGGCCCGGCGACCTCCGCCAGGGCGATCGCGGTCATCTGCGGCAACGGTTCGATCAGACCGACGCGACTCATCAGAAAATACGGTCGAAAATCCTCGTCCTTGCTGCGCAGACCGATGCCCCAGACCTCGTCGCCCATCCGCGGCTCGGGCGTCTCGGGCCGCACCCAGGCGGTGATCGGCACCAACCGGGATCGCACCTTCGCCTCGGCGCGGACAAAATGCCACCCGGTGTAGGCGTCCTGACCGAGGTAGTCGGCGCCGTAGGCCGTCGATGAGTCCGGCAGGTAGACCTTGAAATCCTTGAGCTGGCTGACCGCGACGCGCGAACCGATCGCCGACGAGGGCAGGATGATGGTGCCGTTGGCGTCGATGCACACGCCGAGGACGCTCACCGGCTGGCGATCGAGCTCATTCTCCACCAGGAACGTCACCGTGACGCAGGATTTGACCCGCGCGGCGAAAAGGTCGGGCAGGTCGGCCGCCCCAGCCCGGGGCAGGACCCCGACGAGCAGCACCAGCCAGGGCAGCCACCAGCGCCCGGACGTCGGCTTTCCGCGCCGGTCGGGACCACCGGCCGCCCGCCGCAAACGCGTTTGTCCAAACCTTCTCATGGTTTCAGCACGTAAAGCGAGACCCGCCGGTCGCGCATGACCTCCACGAGCAGCGAGGCGGGTTTTGCGTCATAGCGTCCGTAGATCTGCTTCAAGGTGTCGAGGGTGGTCAACGGTTGCTGATCGACGCGCGTGACGATGTCGCCGGGAGCCAGGCCCGCCACCGCCGCGGGGAATCCCGGCTGCACGCCGACCACGATCACCCCGACATCGCTGTCGAGCTGGTTTTCCCGGGCGTAGGCGCGGGACACCTTGCGCACGCTCAAACCCCAGCGATCGAAAGCCCATTCCTCGCCCATCCGGCTTTCCAGCCGTTCCGTCACCATGTCCACAGCCAGGGTGCGGGTGCCGCGCTTGACGTCGAGATGGACCGTGGTGCCGACCGGCAGGCTGGCGATGCGATTCTGAATGGGCGGCAGTTGCTCCGGGAAACGCCCGTCGATCGGCCGCCCGTCGATCGCCAGGAGAATGTCGCCGCCGCGCAGGCCGGCGCGCGCGGCCGGCGAGCCGGGATCGACGCTGTCGATCAGCATGCCGGTATTCAGCGCCAGCCCGTAGAAATGCTCGAGATCCTGCAGCGGACGGGGCACCAGCCCGATGTAGCTGCGGGTGATGCGGCCGTGCGCCACGAGGCCGTCCACGACCCGGCGGGCCACGTTCGAGGGAATGGCGAAGCCCAGGTTGTCCGCGCCGACGAACGCCCGGGAATTGATGCCGACCACCCGGCCGTCCTCGGTGACCAGCGGCCCGCCGCTGTTCCCGGGATTGATGGCGGCGTCGGTCTGCAGCCAGTTGTTGAACGTGCCGGTCTCGTAGCCGCGGACGCCCTCGTCGTCCTGAAAGTACCGGCGGTTGTTCGAGATGATCCCCCGCGTGACGGTGCGGGTGAGCCCGTACGGCGTGCCGACCGCGTAGACCGTCTCGCCGACGTAGAGCTTGTCGGAATCGCCAAAGGCGGCGTGCTGGAACTTCAGGCCCCGGCGCCGGATCTCGTCGAGGTCGAGGCGGATGAGGGCCAGGTCGGTCCAGTGGTCCCAGCCGACCAGCCGGGCGTTGACCCGCTCGAGGCTGGGCAGGGTGATCGTGATCTCGACCGCGTGGGGGCTGGCGACATGGGCGTTGGTCAGCACCAGGCCGTCCTGCGAGAGGATGACGCCCGACCCGACGCCGGCGACAAACCGGCGCGCCCCCTGTTCGAAGGATACTTCCCGCACGTCGATCCGCACCACCGCCTCGAGCAGGCGATTGAAGCCCCGGCTCATGCCCGCTCGCGCAGGGACGGCGGCCAGCAGGGCGGCGGTCACCGCCAGCGCCGCCGCCCGGGTGATTGACCGGGCGGGCGATTCATTCACAGTCGAGGTTTTCAAACGATGGCCACCGAGTGCAAGGACTACGACTTTCGGAAGATCGAACCGTATTGGCAGACCTTCTGGGAGGACCACAAGACTTTCCGCGCGACGGACGACACGTCGAAACCGAAATACTACGTGCTCGACATGTTCCCCTACCCGTCGGGGGCGGGCCTGCACCTGGGGCACTGTGAGAATTACACGATCACCGATATCTTCGCCCGGTTTCAGCGCGCCCGCGGACACAATGTCCTCTATCCGATCGGCTGGGATGCCTTCGGCCTGCCCACCGAGAACTATGCGGTCAAGACCGGCCGGCATCCGGCCACGGTCACCCGGGAGAACATCGCCACTTTCCGCCGCCAGCTGAAGACGATCGGCGTCTCCTACGATTTTTCCCGCGAAGTCGACACCACCGATCCGGCCTACTTTCGGTGGACCCAGTGGATCTGGCTCCAACTCTTCCAACGCGGCCTCGCGTACGTGGAAGAGCGGCCGGTGTGGTGGTGCCCGGCGCTCGGCACGGTGCTGGCGAACGAGGAGGTGACGGACGGACGGTCCGAGGTCGGCGGCCACCCGGTGGAGCGGCGCAACCTCCGCCAGTGGGTGCTGCGGATCACGGCCTATGCCGAGCGGCTGCTCGCGGGACTGAACGACCTCGACTGGCCGGACTCCACAAAACGCATGCAGGAGGCATGGATCGGACGCAGCGAGGGCGCGGAGGTGTCGTTCGCGCTGGAAGATCCGGCGGCCGGCGACCTGCGGATCTTCACCACCCGGCCCGACACGCTGTTCGGCTGCACCTACATGGTCATCGCCCCGGAGCATCCGCTGGTGCCCGCGTTGACGACGGCGGCGCAGCGGCCGGCGGTCGAAGCCTATCGGCGGGCGGCGGCGGCCAAGAGTGATCTCGAACGCACCGATCTGGCCAAGGAAAAGAGCGGCGTGTTCAGCGGACGTCACGCGATCAATCCGGTCAACGGCGCGCGGGTGCCGATCTGGATCGGCGACTATGTGCTGATGGGCTACGGCACGGGCGCGATCATGGCGGTGCCCGGGCAGGACCAGCGCGATTGGGATTTCGCCCGGATCTACGACCTGCCGATCGTCCGCACCGTGCAACCGCCGGCGGGCTTCACGGGCGAGGCCTTTGTCGACGACGGACCGGCAATCAACAGCGCCAACGCGGAGGTGTCGCTCAACGGTCTCGGCGTGGTCGCGGCCAAGGAGCGCATCATCGCCTGGCTCGAGGCCAAGGGCCTCGGGCGGCGCCAGGTCAATTTCAAGCTGCGCGACTGGCTGTTCTCCCGCCAACGATATTGGGGCGAGCCCTTTCCCGTCGTCTGGGTGGACGAAGGCGATTACCAGGCCGCCGTGGCGGCTCACGGCGCGCGCCTGCCGCTGCCGCCCGCGCCGGTCACCGCCCTGCTGGATGGCCGGATGTGCTGCGCGCTCCCGCTGCCGCTGGACGCCCTGCCGCTGCGCCTGCCGGAAGTGACGACGTATCAGCCGACCGGCACCGGCGAGAGTCCGCTGGCCGCGATTCCGGAGTGGCTGCAAATCTGGCACCAGCCCGCCACCGGCGCGGCCGTGCCGGCGTCGCAACCGCGGCCCGGCTCCGATTGGCTGCGCGCCCGGCGCGAGACGAACACTATGCCCCAATGGGCCGGCTCCTGCTGGTACTACCTGCGTTATCTCGACCCGCACAACGACTCGGCCATCGCCTCGCCCGCCGCCCTGCGTTATTGGGGCATGCCCGACCTTTACGTGGGCGGCGCCGAGCACGCGGTCCTGCACCTGCTTTACGCGCGGTTTTGGCACATGGTCCTGTTCGACCTCGGCGTCGTGCCGGCCCCCGAGCCGTTCCGGCGTCTGTTCCACCAAGGCATCATTCTCGGCGAGGATGGCGAGAAGATGTCCAAGAGCCGCGGCAATGTCGCCAATCCCGACGACGTGATCCGCGAATACGGCGCCGACACGCTGCGCCTGTATCTGATGTTCCTCGGGCCGCTCGAGGCCATGAAACCGTGGAATCCCCGGGGCATTGAGGGCGTGTTCCGCTTCCTGCACAAGGTATGGCGCGAATGTCTCGACGAGCAGGGGCGGCCGAACGCCAAGCTCACGGGCGATCCCGACAGCCCGGAGGTCGAACGTCTCCGGCACGAGACCGTCAGGAAGGTCGGCGACGACATCGCCGCGCTCCGGTACAACACCGCCATTTCCCAGATGATGATCCTGGTAAACGCGCTGCAAAAAGCGCCGCGGGTCAATCGCCGGACCATGCTCGTCTTTCTGCAACTGCTGGCCCCGTTCGCGCCGCACGTGGCGGAGGAATTGTGGAGCCGTCTGGGCCAGCCGCCCTCCATCCAAAGCGCCCCCTGGCCGCGGTACGATCCGGCCAAGCTGGTGCAGGAATCGTTCAAACTCGTGTTCCAAGTCAACGGCCGGTTCCGTGGCGATGAACTTGTGCCCGTGGGCATTACGGAAGCCGAGGCCGTGGCGGTGGCACGCCAACACCCAAAAGTCATGCCACACCTCGAGGGCAGGTCTGTAAAAAAGGTCATTTTCGTACCGGGTAGAATCCTTAATCTTGTCGTTGAATAGCTGGCGTTTACTCTGCCCCCAAATAGGGCGCCGACCCTATACTTGACGCCCAACGGATCGAACCACCCAGCGCGACAGATTTTTGGAGGAACCCATGAGAGTAAATGGCCGATTGATCCTGACGACCGCCCTCGGTTGTCTCCTGACGGTTTCCGCGTGGGCGGCCACTATGATCCCCGGCAAGGTGTTCGTCGCGGAGCTCGGCGGCGGGATCACGTACCGGCTGGCCGGCAAATCGTACCAGCTCGAAAAGGGCCAGTCGCTCGCCATCCAGGGTGCACACATCGAGAGCGCCGCGGCCGCCTATCTGGTCCTAGTGTACTCCAACGGCACCACGATCTACATCGACCAGAACACGATCCTGGACGTGAACAAGTTCGTGCAGGAGCCGTTCCCGGCCGGGGTCGACACGACCGTCATCGAGCCCTCGGTTTCCAACACGCTGGGCCGGGTGACGAAGGGCCGCGTTGTTATCACCACGAACCGCCTGGCCACGGGGACCACGATGCTCTACCTGACCCCCGACGCGGAGGTCCGTATCCGCGGCAACCAGGTTGTCGTCGAAGTGGGCGAAAAGGCCACCACGGTCAGCGTCCTGACGGGCGATGTCACCGTCATCCCAACGCCGGCGGCGGCGGGCGCGGTGGGCCAGGTGTTGCACGACGGCCAGATGGCCGTGATCTCCCACGCCGGCGCCGGTCCGGCCGCCGCCGGATCGGTCCAGATTCTCACGCTCGATCTAAGCCAGCGCAACGCGCTTGGGCCGATGCTGGCCGCCTCCGAACGGGCCCAAAAGATTGTCGTCTTTGAGAGCGTGACCACGGGCGAGGGCGCCAACGCTTCGACCGAGATCCAGGCCCGCGCCGTCGTGCCCGCGAGCCCGCCGGTGGAACTCACGGTGAGTCCCTCCACGCTGCGCAGCGGTGGTTGACGCGCCTGCCCGCCTGTTGACCGCCGCCCCATACTTCCGTCGTCTCCTGCTCCTCGGGCTCAGCGCCGCCTTGGCCGGGCCCGCGCAGGCGTTGCTGGAGTTCAATGACGGACACGACCGCGTGTCGGTCGAGGCGGGATATGGCATCACCTACGACTCGAACCTGTTCGCACACGCCGACAGCGCCGGCGATTACAGCCAGTCGCTTTCGGTGGAGTCCGCCTACACCCGGCGGGCCGGGCTCATCGGCGTCGATGCCTCCGCGGGCGTGACGGTCGGACGGTTCCACCGGTTTACGGACCAGGACTACACCAATCCCACCGCCAAACTTGCGTTCAACAAGAGCCAGGGCCGCCTCACCGGATCGTTCAATCTGGCCGCCGCCCGGGAGAGCCGGAGCGACGTCGCCGCCAATCTCCGGGCCGACTCCTGGTACTACACCGGCGACCTGAATTTGCGCTACCCGATCAATGCCCGCTACTACTTTACCAGCGAAAGCGCCTTCAGCGTACGCGACTTCGTAAACCAACGCTCCCTTTTCAACCTTTCGTCGTTCTCCCAGGCCGTCAACGGCTACTACGTCTATTCGTCCAAGCTGGATCTGCTCGGGGGGTACCGCATCCGGTGGGGCGACGCCGTCGGCGGCTCGCGCACCCAGGACCACGCCGTAAACTTCGGAGCCACGGGTACGCTCACGTCGAAGCTGTCCGGCACGATCAGCCTCGGCTACCAGTGGCGCCACGAGTCCGGCGGGCAACGTGCGCATTATGACGGGTTGACGAGCAGCCTATCGCTGGCGTGGCCGATGAGCAGGAAGGTGACGTTCAGCTCCGCCCTTTCCAAGGACTTCATGACCACCGCGACCGACGTGTCGGTCGATGCGACCGCCGCCAGCCTCAGCGCGGCGCTGAAGCCGAGCGCGCGCTTGAACCTCACGGCCGGCGTCGCCTACGTTGTCACGCGGTACCTCGGGACCGGCGGCGATGGCCGCGTGGACCGGGCCCCGGCGTTCAACCTTTCCGCCAGCGTCTCCCTCACCTCCGCCATTTCCGCCTCGATTTCTTACGCCTACACTGACAACCAGTCTAATGTCGCTTACTCCGAATTCAGCCGGCAGGCGGCAACTTTCAACCTGTCCGTGCGATTCTGAAGGTCATGCCCCCGTTTTCGCGTATCCTCCGTTCCTGCGTGGTGGCCGCGGTGTTGACGCCCGCTGTGGTCGTCGCCGCCCGGGCCGCCAATCCCGCGCCCGCGACCAAGCCCGCCGACCAGGCCGACGCGCCCGCCCAATTCATCTACAAGCTGAGCCCGTCCGACCGCGTCCGCATCGTGGTGTTCGGCGAACCTGATCTCTCGACCATCGCCCGCATCGGCGCCAACGGGAACGTCAACCTCTACCTGATCGGGGACGTGCACATCGGGGGCGCCACCGTCAACGAGGCCCAGAAAACCATTGAGACCGCGTACCACGATGGCCGGTACCTCCGGAATCCGCAGGTCACGGTCACCGTGGAGGAATATGCGCCGCGCACCGTCACCGTGGACGGCCAGGTCAAGAATCCCGGCCCGGTCACCCTGCCCGCCGAGTCGAGCCTCACCGTCTACCAGGCCATCATCCGGGCCGGCGGGTTCACCGACGTGGCCAAGGGCTCGGCCGTCACCGTCACCCGCATCCTTCCGGACGGCACCAAGAAGGTGTTTGTCATCGACGTCGAGCGCCTGATCCGCGGGAAGGATCGCAACAAGTCGGACGATGATACACTGCCGCTCGAGCCGGGCGACATCATCTATGTGCCGGAGAAGTTGATCTGACCGCCTCCCGTCATGCCTGAGCGCGCCGTCCAGTCACCCGCCGCCGTCCCGGAAGACCGGGAGGAGCGGGCATTCGAGCGGCGGACGCTGCGCGACTATTACGTCATCCTCCGCGAGCGCCTCTGGATTTCGCTGCCGCTGGCGCTGCTGGCGGCCCTGCTGCTGGGCTACTACCAGATGCGGCAGACGCCGATGTACGAGAGCCGCGCCACGCTGCAGTTCGAGCGGCCGGACAAAATCGTGATGGTCGACCAGGTGGTGGACCAGGCCCCGCGTTCGGAGGTCGACATCAACACCTACCTCGAGCGCCTGAACAGTGACAGCCTGCGCGCCCAGGTGGTCGCTTCGCTGACGCCGGAGGAAGTGAAGCTGCTGCAGCGCCCCTACCTCAAGAACCTCCCGCCCGGAGCCAGCCCGCCGCCGCCCGCCGCGGCGCTGGGCCGCGTGCACGCCGACGCGGTCCGTGGCAGCCTGATCATCGCGATCACCGTCGATCACCCGGATCCCGAAGCCGCCGCCCTCGTGGCCAACCGGTTCTACCGGGAATTCGTGAATTACCTGCTGACGAAGAGCGGCGGCACCAACGACGAAGCCGTCGCCTTTCTGCAAAAGCGCGCCGGCGAACTCCAGAAGGAATACGTCCAGCGCGAAGAGGCGCTGCAGGCCTACAAGAAGGAGCACAATCTCATCTCGCTGGACGACAGCCTGAACATCGTGAGTGACCGGCTGAAGAGCGTGAACACCGCCCGCACCAGCGCGCATTTGCAGCGACTCGACCTCGAGGTGGCCAACGACCAGGTCAAGACCTTTCAAAAGGACGGCCGCGACCTGTTGGAAATCTCGTACATCGCCCGCCACGGGACGATTCCCGCCCTCAAGGCCCGCCTCGCCGAGGCGCTCCAGCAACAGGCTGTGCTCGGCGAGCGTTATCTGGAGCGGCATCCGAAGATGATCGAGATCGCCAACACGATCGCCACCCTGCGTGAGCAGCTCACCAAGGCCGTCGCCCTCGCGACGGCCGATCTCGCGGCCAGCCTGGAGAACGCCCGCGACACCGAGCAGGCGCTCGATCGTGAGTACGCGAAGCAGGAAAAGGAGCAGCTGCGCCTCGACGATCTCAAGGTGGCGTACAACAGCCTGCAGGATCAGGCGGCGGTGGCCAAGACCGCCTACACCCAGGTGCTCGACAGCCTCAACAAGACCACCACCTCGAAGGGCCTCGACTACCGAGTTCCCGTCAGCCTCATCGACCGGGCGGTGCCCAGCTACGCGCCGTACGCGCCGAACAAGTCGCGCATCCTCCGCACCGGCATCCTCGTGGGCCTGGCGGTCTTTTTCGGTTCCGCCTTCGGCCTCAACATGATCGACGACCGGATCAAGAGCGCTTGGGATGTCGAGTCGTTCATCGGCGTCAACCTGCTCGGCATCATTCCCGACCTCTCGCGGGTCCGCGACGAAGACCGCCACCTGCTCGCCATCAAGGCCCAGGCCACGCCGGGCGTGGAGTCGTTCCTGAGTGTGTACAGCGCGGTCAAGATTCAGTCGAAGCTCGATTTTCCCAAGGCCCTCCTGATCACGAGCACCATTCCGGGCGAGGGCAAAACGCTCGTCTCCTGCAACCTCGCCGGCAGCTTTGCCCGCCACGGACGGAACACGCTGCTGATCGATTGCGACATGCGCCGGCCCATGCTGCACCGGCATTTCCGCCTGGCCAACGACGCCGGCCTCCTGGCCTGGGCTGCGGCCGGGGCCGGTCTCGAGGGCGATCTGCCGGCGAATCCGCAACTCGGGATCACGCGGGTGGCCGACAACCTCTGGTTGCTGCGGGCCGGCGGCCGCTCGAACACGCCCACGGAATTTCTGGAGACCCCGGCGTTCGGGCAGTTGATGGAAAAACTGAAGCTGCGGTTCGACCTCATCGTGGTCGACTCGCCGCCGGCGGGCGCCGTCGCCGACTGTCTGCTCATCGCCGAGCACACCGACGAGGTCATCTACGTCTGCCGCTTCAACCGCGCCTATCGCAAACACATCCGGCAGTTCGTGCGCATGCTGGCCGAGGGAAAGAACGCGTTCCTCGGCATCGTGCTCAATGGTCTGTCGCCGCGCCGCGTGGAGTACTACACGAACTACCGGTATTACCGCAGTTACAAGAAGTATTACGGGTCGCAGGCCTGACGCGGACGGCGGCGGACCGGTCGCGCGGCCCCGGGGGCTGCCCGCCGCATTTTCCTTCATTTTGGCCGCCCCGCCCTGCATCCTGCCGCCGTGTCCTCCGCCTTCCTGCCGGCCGACTTTGATCCCCGCAAGCCCGTCGCGCTCATCGCCGGCCAGGGACTCTATCCGACCCTCGTCGCCCAGGCCGTGCGCCAGGCGCGGGTGCCCCTGAAGCTGATCGCCTTCGACGAGGAGACGCCCCCGGACCTGGTGGCGAGCTTCCCCGCACCGGATCGACAGATCCTGCTGGTGGGCCAGCTTGGACGAATGCTGCGGGCGCTCAAACAGTTCGGCGCGGGCTACGCCTACATGGCCGGCCAGATCGCGCCGCGCCGCCTTTTCCGCGGGCTCCATCCCGATCTGAAAGCCAGCCGCATCCTGCTCTCGCTGCGGCGGCGCAACGCCGAGACCATCTTCGGCGCCATCGCCTCCGAGATCGAGAAGCTCGGCATCACGCTGCTGGATGCGCGCGCCTTTCTGGAGGAACATCTCGCCACGGCCGGACCGATGACCGGCGGCCGCTTTCCCGTCGAACGGGAATACCTCGACCACGGGATCCACCTCGCCCGCGAGATGGCCCGGCTCGACGTCGGCCAGGGCGTGGTCGTGCGCAAGGGCACCGTCCTGGCGGTCGAGGCGTTTGAGGGCACGGACGAGATGCTCCGCCGGGCCGGCGCCTTCAAGACCGACCAGGCGTTGTTCGTGAAGACCGTCAAGGCCAGCCAGGACTACCGCTTCGACGTGCCGGTCTTCGGCCGGCGTACGCTCGAGGTCATGCGCGAGAGCGGCATCGCCGCGGCGGCCCTCAAGGCCGGCAAGGTCATCATCCTCGACCGGCCCGCCGTGCTCGTCCAGGCCCACGCGTGGGGCATCCATCTCTTCGGCTTCACCTGAAGCGCTGGCGGCTTGCACTTTGGCGGCACCCTTCGCAGATTCCAGCCATGCAGAATGAGGTCGTCGAAGTTGCGATCAAGGGCGTCATGCCGACCGCCAACGGCTGCGCCGTCTTCCTCGGCAACGACGACAAGACGTTTGTCATTTACGTCGATCACAGCGTCGGCAACGCCATTTCCATGACCCTCAACGGGGTCAAGAAGGAGCGGCCGCTGACCCATGACCTCATCGGCAGCATCTTCCTCGGGCTGAACATCACCCTGGAGCGCGTGGTGGTGAACGACGTGAGCGACGGCACCTTCTATGCACGCATCATCCTGCACATGCAGAACGAGCTGGGGCGCAAGATCATCGAGGTCGATGCGCGGCCCAGCGATTCCATCGTGCTCGCGCTGCAGCAAAAAAAACCGATTTACGTGGCGCTGAAGGTCTTCGAAACAGTCGAGGACATGACCGAAATCCTCGAGCGCGTCCTCAAGCAGCAGAGCGAGGAGGAGGACGAGGAAGACGAGGGCGAGGAGGAGGAACACTCCTGATCGCCTCGCGCGCGGGGCGGGCGACTCCGACCGGCGGTCCGAAGCCGCCGCTGCGCCGGATCCACGCCACCCGCGCACCGCGCCGACCGCGAGCCGAACGCACCGCCGTTCCCCGATGAATCCGCCGGACCCCGCACCGCCTTCGTCGCCCCGACTCCGGATCCTGCCCGCGCCGGCGGCACCGGGCCAGCCCTGGCTCGCGCTGGCGCCGATGCAGGACGTGACCGATCTCGAGTTCATGCGCGTCATCGCCGCCTGCGGCGCGCCCGATTTTTTCGTGACGGAATATTTCCGCGTCCACGCCCAGTCGCGGCCCGAGCCGCACATTTTGCGCTCGTTGCGGGAGAACACCACCGGCCGCCCGATCTTCGCCCAACTCATCGGCGAGAGCGTGCCCGACATCCTGCGCACGGTGCGGGAGCTGCTCACCCACCCGGTGGCAGGCATCGATCTCAACCTCGGGTGTCCGGCGCCCAAGGTTTACCGGAAGAACGTCGGCGGCGGCCTGTTGCGCGATCCCGCCCGGATCGATGAGATCCTCGGCGCGCTGCGCGCCGCGGTGCCGGGCCTCCTCACCGTCAAAATGCGCCTCGGCTTTGACGACACCGCCAATTTCGATCGCCTCCTCGATCTGGTCAACCGGCATGGGGTCGACCTGCTGAGCGTGCACGGACGCACGGTCCGGGACATGTACCGCGGCGAGGTGCGCTATGACCTGATCGCCCACGCCGTGCGCCGCGTGCGGTGTCCCGTGCTGGCCAACGGCAACATCACCTCGGCCGACCGCGCCGCCGCGGTCGTGGCCCGGACCGGGGCGGCCGGCGTCATGATCGGACGACACGCCATCCGGAATCCGTGGATCTTCCGCCAGTGCCGCGAGCGTTTTGCCGCGCCCGCGGACCGCGCCGACGGCGGCTTCCGGCCTTCCCTGGCCGACGTGCGGAGCTACATCGACCGCCTTTCTCGCGCGAGCGCCCGGCCTGGGCTCGCGGTATCGAGGCACGTGGCAATGATGAAGAAAAACATCAATTTCATCGGCCAGGGGGTGGACCCGGCGGGAACCTTCCACTATGAGGTACGC
>JBJKRD010000487.1:0-11462 GCA_046704925.1 Opitutaceae bacterium
CGACAGATAGCGCGCCAGCGGATCGTCCGGCACTCCCTTGAGCCCGGCCACGACGCAGGCGGCACAGAGTTCGGCCCCGGTCCGGCTGGAGTGGGTGTGCGGATCGGCAAACAGCGCATTCACCTTCTCGGCCCCGAGCGCGTCGTAGCGGCGCGCGACGATCTCGTTCAGGTCGACGAACGGCGCGTGCTCCGCCGCCGCGACTTCCCCGGCCCAACCGGCGAACGTGGTCTGCTTGCGGACGATCCGGCCGTCCTTCCAGATCTTCTGCGGCACCATCGAGCACACGATGGGGGTGGCGCCCTTCGCCCGCGCGTCGGCGATGAACTTGCGCACATACCAGCCGAAGGTGTGCACGACCTCATGCTGGTGCGTGAGCAGATTGTCGATCGCCTCGCTCTCGTCGCCGACGCCCTTGAGCGTGCCGCGCGCGCGGAAGTTGTCGTTGATCGGCCCGCCGTTGTTGGTGCCGAACTGCATCATCACGAAATCCCCCGGCTTCATCATCGCCAGGACCCGGTCCCAGTAGCCCGACGTGAGGAAGGTGCGGTAGGTGGTGCCGCCGACGGCGCGGTTCACCAGGTTGATGCGCCCGGGGTCGAAATACGGCCCCAGCAGGTCGCCCCAGCCCCACTGGCCGCCCGCCCCGTCGCCCCGGCCGTTGCGCACGGTGGAATCCCCGACGAGGAAGAGCGTCGGCAACTGGGGATCGGCGGGCGTCGGCAGGTTCAACCAGGCCAGGAAATCCGAATGGGCCATGCCTTTGGCCGCCGGCACCGCCGCGCCTTTCGGCGACAGCCAGGCGTCAAACGGGCTGTGCGGCAGCGCCTTGAGGCCGGCGACGACCCAACTGGCGTTGAGCTCGGCTCCCTCGGCGCCGGTGTGCACGAAGTCGAGCGGGAACAGCTTCTGCACCGCCTCCGGGCCCATCTTTTCATAGTGGTCGGCGATGATCGAGGTCAGATCCACAAACGCCACGTTCTCCTGCCGGGCAATCTCCTCCGACCACTTGGTGTACTCACCCGGGCCGCGCTCGACCTTGCCGTCCTGCCAGCGGTCGCGGACCGTCAGGCCCAGCACGATGGGCGTGGCGCCGCGATTCCGGGCCGATTCGATCATCTTCCGCATGTACGAGCCGAAGGTGTGCACAATCTCGTGCCGGTGGGTGACGGCGTTGTCGATCGCCTCCGTCTCGTCGCCCAGTCCCGGCAGCGAGCCGCGGGCGCGCAGGGGTTCCTTGGAACCCGGCGGCGGGCGGTTGATCGCCCCGCCGTCATTGTGACCGAACTGGATCAGGATGTAGTCGCCGACCTTGACGCGGTCCAGCAACCGGTCCCACAGCCCCTCGGTGATGAAGGTTCGGCTGCTGCGGCCGCCCCGGGCGAGGTCGACCACGTTCACCTTCGCCGGGTCGAAGAACGCGGCGAACGGCACCCCCCAGCCGCAACGCGGCGCCGGCAGTCTGGCCGCGGTCGAGTCGCCGGCGATGAAGATGGTGGGCAGGTGCGGGTTGACGGCGGCCGGCGGGCCCGGCGGCGGATTCTCCGCCGGCGCTTCGGCGCGGAGCCCACCCAGCGCGCAGCCCAGCAGCAGGAGCAACCCGGAGAGACGGACGAGGGAGGGGGTGATCGTCATGGACCAATGTACAGGGATGCAGGGCGCCGCCAATTTCAAGCGGCGCCGGTTGGGACAGTCCGAAACGGTCGCCTAAATGCCGGCGCCGGTTGCGTCCAGTTCCGTAATACCGGGGGAAGATGCCGATCCCCTTTGCGTCGTTTGCGCCTTTTGGCGGCCCATGGATTCCGCGCCGCGCCTCAATCGCCGCTCCGGAGCGTGACTTCCGCCGGCGTCAGCCCGGCGGACTCGGCCTTCAGCGTGATGGTCCCCGGCTTCCCGGCCTCCGTGCGGATGATCACCAGGGCCAGGCCGTTGAACGCCCGGCGCTCATGCGCCTGGAACGACGCGTGGCTGGTCGCGTCGCCATTGCCCACGGCGGCGATCGTGCCCGGCCCGGAGACGGTGAATTTCACCAGGTTCATCGCCGTCGGCACGGTCAGGCCGTCCCGGTCGGCCACGGCCACGGTGACGAAGGAAAGATCGCGGCCGTCGTCCCGCAGCGTACTGCGGTCCGGCGTCAGCCGGACCTGGGCGGCGGGACCGGTGGTGCGTTCCTCGGCCTCCGCCCACTTCCGGCCGTCCTTGTAGGCCACGACGCGGAGGACGCCGGGCTCGTATTTCACGTCGTCCCAGCGGAGGCGGTATTCCAAGGGGCCCTTCTTTTTCCGCCCGAGCGATTTTCCGTTGAGGAACAGCTCGGCCTCGTCGCCCGAGGTGTAGACCATCACGGGCGTGACCTGGCCGACGCGATCCGGCCAGTTCCAGTGCGGCAGGAGGTGCGCCATCGGATAATCCGGCCGCCAGCGCGACTGGTAGAGATAATACCGGTCCTTCGGAAACCCGGCGAGGTCCACGATGCCGAAATAGGAGCTGCGCGACGGCACGAGAATGCGCCCGGTGCGCTTGAGTTCCGCCTCCATCCGCGCGCGCACGGCGGGATCGGTGAAGGTCAGCATGTGCGTCACGTCGCCACCGTAGGGCGTGGGTTCGCCGAGATAGTCGAAGCCGGTCCAGACGAATTCGCCGGCCACGAAAGGATGCTCGTCCTCCGCCTTGAACTCCAGGTCCGGCGGCCAGGCCCACGGCGGCGCGTACAGGTCGTAGGAGCTCACCTGGAAATCGGCGCGGCCGGCGAGCTTGTCGTCGCTGACCGGGAAGAAATACTCGCCGCGCGAACTGACGCACGACGCGGTCTCGCTGCCGAAGACCGGGATGGTGGGATGAATGGCGTGAAACCGGGCGTACTCGTCGGGTTTGTAGTTGTAGCCCACCACATCCACGGCGGTCTGAAAACCGTCGTAGCCGGACCGCACGTCGTTGAAGGCCGAGGTGATGGGCCGGGTGCGATCCTCCTCGCGCACGATGCCGGCGAGCGCCTGGGCGTATTTCCAGCCGTCGGTGTAACCCTGGTCGGGCACCTCGTTGCCGATGCTCCAGAGGATGACGCACGGATGATTGCGGTCGCGTCGCACGAGGGCGCGCAGATCGCGTTCATGCCAGTCGTTGAAGACCCGGGCATAATCGTTGTACACCGGATGCAGGTCGTCGCGATGGGAGCCGGGCGCCAGCCGCTTGCCGATCTGCCAGCAGTCGAAGGCCTCGTCCATCACCAGCATGCCCAGCTTGTCGCAGAGTTCGAGCAACTCCGGGGCCGGCGGGTTGTGGCTGGTGCGGATGGCATTGCAGCCCATCCCCTGCAGGATCTGGATCTGGCGCTCCAGCGCCCGGGTGTTGACCGCCGTGCCCAGCGGACCCAGGTCGGCGTGGTCGCACACGCCCTGGATGCGGACGTGCCGGCCGTTGAGCAGGAAGCCGCGGTCGGGATCAAAGGCGATCGTCCGGATGCCGAACGGCGTGGCGTATTCGTCCAGCACCGTCCCGTCCTGCGTGACCGTCGTCACCGCGACGTACCGGTGCGGGTGCTGCAGGTCCCACAACTTCGGGTGCGGCACGGTCAGCAGGTTGGCGTTGGCCGCCTCGCGCGCCCGCCGCGGCTCGATCACCACGTGGACCGGCGCCGACACCGCGACCGGCTCGGCGCCGCGGGTGTCGTCCGCCCCGAGTTCGTAGACGCGGGTGGTGACATCGACGGCCACCTTCTCGGGCTCCTGGTCGCGGATCTGGAAATCCACGTTCACCAGCGCCGACTCCGCCGTGTCCTTGGCCGGATCGAGACCCGTGAGGCGCGGGGTGGTGACAAAGGTGCCCCAGTGGGCGATGCGCACCATCGGCGCCTTCACCAGCCAGACGTTGCGGTAAAGGCCGCTGCCCGGGTACCACCGCGAGGAGTCCGGCGGATTGTAGAGGCGGATCGCCAGGACGTTGTCGCCGCCGAACTTCAGAAACCGCGTGAGATCCAGCCGGTAGGAGGTGTACCCGTAGGGCCAGCCGCCGATGAACTGGTCGTTGAGCCACACCTCCGAGTAGGCCATCGCCCCCTCGATATCGAGGAAGACCTCGCGGCGCGCGTCGGCCGCCGGCACCGTAAAATGCTTGCGGTACCAGCCCACGCCGACCCAGGGCAGCTTGCCGGTGGCGCCCGGCAGGCTTTGTTCGAACGGACCCTCGATGCCCCAGTCGTGGGGCAGGGTCAGGTGGCGCCAGCCGTGGTCGTCGAAGTCCGGTCGCACGTAGGAGATGTCGTCGCCCGGGCTGCCCTCGGGGCGCACCGGCTTTGGCTCGTCCGCCGCGATCAGGTCGGCGCCCGTCGCCATCATCCAGGGCTTGAGATTCTCGTAGGTCTGGCGATGGCCCGCGTCCGGCGGATCGCCGCGGGTGAAGAGCCAGCCGGCGTCGAAGGACACACGTTCCCGCGGCGCGTCGGCCGCCCGGAGCGAGATCGCCGGCAGGGCTCCGAGCACCGCGGCGACCATGATCGCCCACCCGGGCCGGAACCGGGCGGCGAGGAATGAACCGCCGGATCGGAATCGCGGCGGAGGATTTCGGTGTTTCGTCATAAGAAAGAGCACCGGCAACATGGCCGACCGGCGTGGGATCCGCAAATCGCCGCCCCATCCCGCGTCCCGGGCGTCACGGTGTCAGCCCTTTGGGCGCGCCGGGACCGGCAAAAGTCGGTGGCATTTCGCGCATCAGACCGTGGTCGATCGCCACGGGGTGAGAATCGATGGTCACCGTGGCGGGCGGCAGGCCGGTCCGGGTGGCGGTGAGCGTGATCGCGCCGGGGACGAGCGTCGACCGCAGCGCCACCCGGTTGATGCCGCATTCGGTGTCGAGATAGGGATTGTTGGTCGAGTGCTCGATGCCGCTGTCGTAGCCGCCGCGCCAGATGGCCGGACCGGTGACCCGAAAATCGACCCGGGCCTCGTCGGTCGGGCAGCGTCGTCCCTGCGCGTCGACCACCTCGAAGTCCACGAACGTCACGTCCGCGCCGTCCGCCTGCAGCCCGCGGGGACCCGTGTGCACCGTCAGCCGGATTGCCGCCGGCGCGCCGGCGGTCGCGATCTGCTGCCGCGCCACGACGCGTCCGCCC
Source organism: Opitutaceae bacterium (assembly GCA_046704925.1). Taxonomy (GTDB): domain Bacteria; phylum Verrucomicrobiota; class Verrucomicrobiia; order Opitutales; family Opitutaceae; genus Fen-1467. Next base: position 5,108 of record JBJKRD010000487.1, read on the forward strand.
GCGCGGCCCAGCGCCTCGAGGGCGCCGGGGGCAAAATGCACGTCCGGAAACGCGTAGATGTAGCCGGTGTCGCCCAGGTCGCGATCGAGGTGATTGAACGTGTCCACGAAATCGCAGGGCCGGTCCGCCGTGCCCACGGATTTGCCGTTCACCAGCAGTTCCACGGAATCGCAGTGGTTGGCCGCGACGTACACGGTCTTCACCGTGCCCGCCGGATAGGTCCAATGCCCGATGATATGCAGGTCCGGCGCGGGATCCTGCATCACCCGGTAGACATAATACGCCTGCTTGGGCAGCCGGACCGCGTCCACCTTGCCGCTCACGCGGCAGACTTCGCTGCTGTCCTGGCGGCCGTCGGCGTTGCAGTCCGACCAGTAGATCGAGGCGTAGCCCGACCACTTGGCATGGGCGGGATCGCGGTTGGAGATGCGGTTCAAATCATAGGCGTGGTAGCGCACCGCCGCCGCCAGGCAGAAGGTCTCGGAGTTCCAGTGGTAGACATCCTTCGGCCCCGGTTTGAAGCCGAAGTGCGGCGGCGAATAGTCGTCCCAGAAGCGGCGGGCCGCCTCGTCGCGGAAGTCCTCCGTCTCGATCAGGGGCGCCCGGTCGCGGCGTTCGGCGCTGTAGCCGCGGAACATCGCGGTGGGTCCCGCCAGCTCGTCGGTGCGCGGATCCTGCCCGATCATGACCCCGTAGTATTCGGCGATCGGCGTGAGCGCCGTGTTGGCCGCGTCGTCGCTGTTGCCGCGGCAGCCCATGGCGCGCCCGCCGTGCGGGTCCCACTCCTTCCGCAGCCCCACCATCTGCCGCATCTGGTCGGGCGTGACCGGGGTGTTGCCCGCCTCCCAGAACAGGATGCTGGGTCGGTTGCGGTAATAGATCATCGTGTCGCGCATCACCTCCACCCGCTGGTCCCATTGGCGTCCGGTGACGTCGCGCTCCTTGTCGCCCGCCGGGCAGATCTCGATGATCCCGTACTGGTCGCAGGCCGCGACGTCGACGCGTTGCGGCGCGATATGCATCCAGCGGACGTAGTTGGCGTGCGTCGAGCGGAGGAGCGCGGCGTTGAAGTCGTGCATCCAGTCGGGATACGCCTGGCCCAGCCCGGCCCAGTCGTCGGTGGAGCGCTGGGCGTAGCCGGTCAGGTACACGAACCGGCCGTTGAGCCATACCCCGCCCGTGCCGGCGCCGCCGCGGAACGCGGTCTCGCGAAAGCCGGTGCGGATCCGGCGGACATCCACCACCCGGTGATCGATCGTCAGGATCGAGTAGACGTCGTAGAGCTGGGGATCGTCCGGGCTCCAGAAATGGGCACCGGTCAGCCGGTCCCTCGCGGTGAACGTCTCCGTCTCGCCGTCCACCAGGTCCGACGTGTCGCCGGCCAGCCGCGCGCGCACCCTGCCGTCGCCGTCCACCACCACCGCGGACAGCGTGATCGACTGCGGATCGCCCGACTCGTTGCGCACCTGCGACTCCACCGTCACGTCGCACGCGCCGCCCGCCAGGTCGAAGTTCGACGGGTAGACGTAGGCGCCGGTCGTCTTCAGGTTCTCGTACAGCGGCAGGGTCTGGTACACGCGGCCGCTGAGGTGCAGCCAGACGTCGTGGTTGAGCCCGCCATAGTTCGGGTTGAAGGCCCGCCCCATCCACTGAAACGCCACGCCGGTCGCCTCCTCCCGGTAGTCGTTGCTGTTGTCGACCCGCACGGCGATGACGTTGTCCGCGTCGCCGAAATGGACCGCGTCCGTGAGGTCGAGGCCGCAGGGCGTGACGCCGTTCTCATACAAACCCAGCGGCTTGCCGTTCACCCAGAACCGGCCGGCCTGCTTCAGACCCTCGAATTCGAGAAAGACCTTGTCGCCCTTCGCCGCCGCCGGCAGGCGGAAATGCTTCCGATACCAGGCCACGCCCATGTATTCGTGCAGCTCGCCCCCGCTGTGGCTGATGAGTTCGTCGTAGGTGTCGGTGTCGTTGTAGGTGTGCGGCGTGCTGACGTCGGTCCAGCCCGTATCGTCGAATCCCGGCGCCTCGGCGCCCGGCACGTCCTGGCGGATGAACTTCCAGCCCGGATTGAAGTTGTAGGTGACGCGGGGGGACGTCGGCGGCACGTAGCGCGAGTCGGTCGCGGCCCGGAGGCCGGCCCCGGCGGCCAGAACGAGGATGGCGGGGAGCAGCCGGCGGCGGAGGGTTGGGATCAGGAGCATGACGAAAGAGAGACGCCGCGACCAAAGGGGACACCCCGCTGGCGAAACAGTTTCACGGGAGATGGGACTGCGAGCCCCGCCGAGGAAAGGTCCGTTTCGTTCACGGGTGCGCTGCCTCGATCAGGTGCGTGACCAGTTCGGCAGGCACCGCGATGACCGTGCCGTGGCGCATGCGCTGCGGCGTGCCGGCCCCGGGAAAAGTCATCCGGTCCGTCACGTCCTCCCATGTCCGCAGGTCACGGGAACGCATGGCCCCGAAGTGATGCTTCATGTAGGCGTCGAAATAAACCAGGTATTCGCCGCCGATCCGGATCGCCGTCGGCCCTTCGACCCACAGCCCCGGCGGGGTGAACGGCGGGCCGAGGCGGGTGTAGGGACCCGCGATGTCGTCGCTCGCCGCGATGCGAAGGTATTTCTTCGGGGGCGTCCGCGTCTCGTCCTTGACGATGAGATGGAATCGGCCCGCCGCCGGCAGGATCGTGGCGTCGATCACGCTGAAGCCCGGATCGTAGAACAGCCGGGTGGGCGTGAACGTGACGAAGTCCTTCGTGGTGGTGGCGTAGATCCGGTGGTTGAGGTCGTCCTCCGACGAGCCCGCGGTCTCGGGAAAACGCCCGGGGATGGTCGAGGCCCAGCAGATCAGGTACTCGCCCCGCTTCGCGTCGTAATCGATCTCCGGCGCCCAGCAGTTGCGCACCTTGGGCTCGGCCGCCATGACCGGGAGCTCGCGCTGTCGCGACCAATGGACGAAGTCGCGCGTCGACGCATACCCGATGCCGTTCTCCCACCAGCCGCAGGTCCAGACCAGGTGGAACGTGCCGTCGGGGCCGCGCACCACGCACGGGTCGCGGATGAGTTTTTCCCGCCCCACCTCCGGCGCGAGGTAGCTCCGGCCGCCGTTGAGGGCGGCCCAACGGTAGCCGTCGCGGCTCCAGGCCAGGTGCAATCCGTCCTGACCGTTTTGGGTGAAGTAGGTGAAAAGGTAGATGGTGTCGTCCGCGGCGGACGCGCCGCCGGCCAGCGCCAGCGCCGCGGCCAGCCAAAGGGTCTTGCGCATCATGCCCGATCATCGTGGCTGCAAACCGCCGGCCGGCAATCGCCGATCGCGCCGCCGCCAGGTCCGGTTCGCGGGCGGCCGGGACCGGGCACCGGTCCGGCCCCGTCCGGAAGGATGACGCGGCGTCCGTTGACACCGGAGTGCGAAGGTGTACTCGTGCCCATAACGTCCCGTTCCACCCTTTGAAGCTGATCTGCGACCTTTTTCCTCCGCCGGCCCCAACGGTCCACCGCTCCGCCCCCCGCCTCCGCCGCCGGCTGCTGTTCGCCGGACTGCCGGTGTTGCTGCTGCTCGCCGTCCTCGGCTGCCGGCGCCGCCCGGCGGAGACGTGGGACCTCATGGATATCCGCGGACACCTGCCGGATCTCCGGTTCGACCTGGCCACCGCGGGCAACCCGCACCTCACGGCGCAGGATCTGCGCGGTAAGGCCGTGCTGGTCTATTTCGGATACACGCACTGCCCGGACGTGTGTCCGATGACGATGGCACGCCTGGCGGGCGTGTTGCACAGCCTCGGTCCGGCGGCAGCGCAGGTCCGCATCCTCTTCATCAGTGTCGATCCGAAACGGGACACGGCCGCGCTGGTCGAGACGTACGCCAAGGCATTCAGCCCGGAGGCGGTGGGCGCGACGGGCACCCCCGGCGACATCGAGGCGCTGGCCAAGCGCTACCGCGTCGCCTACCAGGCCGAGGCGCCGGATGCCCAGGGCAACTACATCGTCATGCACAGCAAGGCCGTCTTTCTGTTTGATCAACAGGGCCGCGCCCGCTTCCTCGTCAGCGACACGGACCCGCCGAAGGCCATCGCCCACGACCTGCGCCAACTCGTCCAGCCCTCGACCTGAGCCCGCTTCCTCCCCTCCCATGCATCCGCTTCGACTGATCTCTCTTTGCCTCGTCGGCCTGGCGTCCCTGCCGTGGGCGGTGGGCGCCGCCGCCACGGGTTCCCCGGAAACCGGCCTCCAGGTGCGGGATCCCTGGGTCCGCTGGCTGCCGGCCGGGCTGCCCGCGGCGGGTTACCTCGCCCTGGTCAACGCCACGGACACCGACCGATACCTGACCGCCGCCTCCAGCCCCGACTACACGGCGGTGGAACTGCACGAGTCCTACACCGCGCCAGGCGGGGAGATGGGCATGCGCCGCGTGGACCGGGTGCGCATCCCGGCCCACGGCGAGGCGCGGCTCGCCCCCGGCGGCTATCATCTGATGTTGATGAAGGCCCGCCACCCGGTCGCCCCGGGGGACACCGTGACGATCGACCTCGAATTTGCCGACGGTCGGAGCCTCCGGGTGTCGCTGCCCGTCAAGCCTGCCGACACGCGTGAGTGACGCGCGGGGGAAGTGGCCGCGGCGCCGCGCGCAACCCGTCCCGGAGGCCCCACCATGAACTGGCTTTCCTGGCTGGTGCCCTGGCAGCCGTCGCCCACGGTCGCGGTGACGACGCTGGTGGTCGCGGCGCTCTATATCCGCGGCTGCCGCGCCCGCCGGGAGCCGATCCTCCGCCAAGTCGGATTCTGGCTGGGCCTGGTCCTGATCTACGGGGCGCTGCACACGCGGCTCGATTACTACGCGCAGCGGGAATTCTTCATCCACCAGATCCAGGAGACGGTGCTGCATCACCTGGGGCCCTTCCTGATCGCCCTTGCCTGGCCGGGCGCGACCCTGCTGGCCGGCGTGCCGGCCGCCTGGCGCGAGCGCTGGTTGGCCCCGCTCCTCGCGTCGCGCCCGGTGCGCGCCAGCCTCAATCTGCTGCTGCATCCCGTGGTCAATGGCGCCCTGTTTGTCGGCCTGACATGGTTCTGGCTCCTGCCGCCCGTGGATTTCTACGCCGGGCTGGATATCCGGATCTACCGCGCGATGAACTGGAGCATGACGCTCAGCGGGCTGCTGTTCTGGTGCCTGGCGCTGGACCCGCGCGCGTCGCCGCCGGCCCGGATCAAACCCGGCGCCCGCATCCTGCTGATCGCGGCCGTCATGCCGCCGCAGGTTGCCTCGGGCGCCCTGATCTCGCTGGCGGGTCAGAACCTCTATCCGATTTACGATCTCTGCGGGCGGGCGTTCGCCACCATCAGCTCCCACAACGACCAGGTGCTGGGCGGCCTGATCCTGTGGATCCCCAGCGTCATGATGCACATCGCCGGCGCACTCGTCGCGATGTACTTCTGGTACCGCCTGACGGAGCACCCCGACCCGGATGACCGTCCCCGCCCGCCCGCCGGCCGCCGCGACGTCGCCACGCCCACAACCGTGTAGCAGAGAAGTCCCTCCTTGCCGGACCTCGGGAGCGCCAGACCCCATGCGAGACGTCCGGCTGTCCACCATCCCTTGGTCCCTCCCTTGACGTTGACACCCGGTCGTCTTCGCCTACGGCTGCCTTTCGCGGATGCCGAATCTTTACATCATCGCGGGACCGAACGGGGCGGGCAAGACGACCTATGCGCGGGAGTTCCTGGTCGACGAGATGCGCTGCCATGAATTCGTCAACGCCGACCTCATCGCCGCCGGCGTTTCCCCGTTTTCGCCCGCCCACGTTGAACTGGAGGCGGGCCGGATCATGATCCGACGTTTGCGGCAGCTGCTCGCCGAGCGAAGGGATTTCGCCTTCGAGACGACGCTGGCGGGTTATGGCTACATTCCGCTGCTCCAGGACGCCCGGGCCGCCGGTTACCGGATCCGCCTGGATTTCCTCTGGATCGCCAGTCTCGAAGTCACCCGCGAACGCATCCGCCAGCGTGTGCGCAAGGGCGGTCACGACGTCCCCGACCCCGTGCAGCGGCGCCGGTTTGGCAAGGGGATCCGGATGCTCGTCGAGCATTATCGACCGCTGCTGGATGAATGGCGGATTTACGACAACACGGGAGACCGGCCTTTGCCGGTCGTGTGGTCGCGGGACGGGACGCTGACCGTGGAGGACACCGCTGCGCTTGCCACCATCGAAACAGCGAGCAACCTCCGAATCATGGAAACCAAGCCCGGCGAGCGCGTCGAAGAGGCGGCGGCGGTCTTGGCCGCCGATGACGTGAATCACCGCTCGCTGCGCGCCCTGCGCCGCGCCTATGCGCGCGCCGTCCTTGATAACCTGGCGCACGGCCTG
>JBJKRD010000488.1:0-5628 GCA_046704925.1 Opitutaceae bacterium
CTGCGTGACGGCTGGTCCGCCTATCGCGCCGGGGCTCCGCTGCGCCGGCCGCCTCGTTTCCGCCGGCTGGCCGGGCCGGCCGGCGTGGGGCCCGGGCGCCCGCTGCGGGTCATCGTCGTCAGCCACAACCTGAACCTCGAGGGCGCCCCCCTGTTCGCCGGCGAATACGCCCGCCACCTCGCCGCCCAGCCCGGCTGGCGGGTGCGCGTGGTCGCCCCCCGGGACGGACCCCTTCGCCAAGTTTACGAGCAGGCGGGACTCCCGGTGGAAATCGTGGACCTGCACCCGCTGCTGGCGGCGCACTCCCGGGCGGAATTCGAGGCGGCCGTGGCGGCCCTGGTCGCGGGCCACGATTGGAGCGACGCGGACCTCATCGTCGCCAACACCACGGTGGCGTTCTGGGCCGTCCACGTCGCCCGCCGCCTGCGGCGGCCATCCCTGTTCTACATCCACGAGAGCGCAGCGGTGTCGCGCGCCTTCTCGCCGCCGCCGGCGCCCGCCGTGCTGGACCAGGCGGAGAAGGCCTTCGGTCTGGCCGACCGGGTGGTTTTCATCGCCGCCGCAACCCTCCAGGTGCATGCCCGCCTCGAACGCCGGGGCAATTTCGTGCTCGTGCCCAGTTGGATCGACGTGGCAGGCCTCGAGCAATTCGCCGCAACTCATGACCGCCGGGAACTCCGCCGCCGGCACGGCTGGGCCGACGACGAAGTGGTGTTCGCCAACATCGGCACCGTTTGCGAGCGCAAGGGGCAGCACGTCTTCCTCCGGGCGATCGAGCTGCTCCGGCAAAGCGGGGCCGATTCGGCGGGCCGCCGTCCGCCTCTGCGTTTTCTGCTGGTGGGCGCGCGTCCCGACGCGTACCTCGACGGCCTGCGCCAGGAAGCGGAGCTGCGCGGCCTCGACGGCGTCGAGTTCATCGCCGAGACCGCCGCGCCCCAGGAATACTATCACTCAAGCGACATCTTCGTATGCTCGAGCTTCGAGGAGTCGTTTCCCCGCGTGCTGATGGAGGCGGCCGCCTTCCGCCGGCCGATCGTCTCCACCCGGGTGAACGGAGTCGCCGAGATGTTGGGGCCGGACGACGCCTGGCTCGTGCCGGCCGGGGACGCCACGCGACTGGCCGCGGCCATGGGCGAGGCGCTGGCGGCGCACCTGGCGGGAGACCGGACCCGCGCGGAAAAGGCGCACGCCGTCGTCGCGGACCGTTTCGCCGCGACCCGCAGTCTGCCACTGCACGTCGCGCTTGCCACCGAAGCCGCCGGCCGCCGGTGAGGCCGCACTTGCCCAGCACCGTCCCGGCGCTTACACCTCGACCTCCCTGACCGCCTCCGTCCGGCATGAACGAAAACAACGCCTACGTCTTTGACGTCGAGGAGCCCAAATCATGGGACTTCGACGGGAAGCCGGTGTGGATCAGCGGCTGGTTTCTTTCCAAGACCGGCGCCGTCTTTTCCGACATTCGCGCCGTGATCGACGATACCCCGTATCTCGGCATCCTCGGCATGCCGCGCGAAAACGTGGAACAGGAACGACGCGGGCACGCCGGTCTGCCGCACGCGGGCTTCATCCTGCAACTGCGGCCGCCGGCCGGCGCCAGACTCCTGCGCCTCGAACTCCTCGACGCCGGCCACCGCTGGGTGGAGATCTGGCGGTCCGCGATCCGCGTCCGTCATGGACCCCGCCGCCGACCGCGACTGGATGCCCGGCTCATTCCGCTGTGCCTGCAACGCCTGCTCCAGGCGCGGCGCGCCGATCCGGACGCCGACCGGCGCCCGCTGGCGGCGCGGCTCGCGCTGGAGGCGTCGGCCGTCCCGCTCGACACCCTGCCCAATCCTCCCTTTTACGGCGCGCTGGAGGTGCCGGGCCGCGTCGGCGGCACGCAGTTCGGCAAGCTCCGCATCGAGGGTTGGATCATCCATCTGCACCAACGCATCACCCGGCTGATCGTCACGACCCACCCGCTGGTCGAGAACATCATCGCCTATGGCGACCGGCCGCGCCCGGAAGCCGGGGAGATGTTTCCCGGCCATCCCTACGCCGCCCGGTCGCAGTTCTTCGGCATGGCCGACATCGACGAGCACGTGCCCAATCCGGTCTGCCTGAAGATGTTCGCCGAACTGGAGGACGGCTCCCGTCACCTCGTGTTCACCCGTCGGGTGCACCAGAACAGTTGCCGTGAACAGGAGCGGCCGTTGCCGGTCTTCACCCGCGGCGAATTCTGGCGCACGGCGGCCCTGCTGTACCGCGCCTGCCGGGCGCAACGCCTCCGCCTCGGACGATGGCGGGAAGTCCGCAGCCAGCTGCGCTGGGCGGCGACGCATCTGCAGCAGATCTCGCCCCGCAACCTGGACAACCTGCGCCGGCTGAATGAGGACCCGTACGCCGCCTGGCGACGCGCCAACCACCTCACGCCGCGCCTGCGGCGGATCCTCGAGGCCTCGGCTTCGCGGCTGCCGGCGGGCGGACCCCGCTTCACGCTGCTGATCGACACGACCGGCTGCACCGCCGCCCATCTGGAGCAACTGTGCGCCTCGCTGCAGGCCCAGATCCATCCAGCCTGGGAGGCCTGGTTCGTCGGACCGGCCGGGCCGCCGCCGGCCGCGGCAAACGAATCGCGCTGCCGCCGGGAGGCGTCTGCCGGGCCCGCGGATGTGATTCGCGCCCTCAATGCGGCGGCGCATCAGTCGGCCGGAACCCACGTGGCGCTGCTGCCGGGCCATTCGCGCCTGCCGCCGGACGCGCTGTTGCTCGTCGCCGAGCGCCTGGCCGCGCAACCGGACCTGGACCTCGTCTACACGGATGAAGACCGGATGGACGACGCCGGTGGTCGCGGCGAGCCGCTCTTCAAGCCGGACTGGAGCCCGGCGCTGGCGCTGTCCGGCGTCTTCCCCGGCAATCTGAGCGTCGTGCGGCGCGACCGTTTCATCGAACTCGGCTCCCTGCGCGACGAGTACGCCGCCGTCGCCTGGCTGGATTTGCTGCTCCGGCTGGGCGACCAGCTCGACCCCGGCCGGGTCGTCCACGTGGCCGCCATCGGCCATCATCTCCGCGCATCGACGCTGCGACAGATCGACCCGGCCGATCGCTCGGTCGAACAGGCACGCCAGGCGTTGGCCGAGACCCTGCGCCGCCGGGCGCTCGCGGCCGGGCCGTTCCTGCCGGAGACCGCCCACCACCGCCACCTGCGCTTCCACCAGCTGCAATGGGACCCGAAGATCCTTTCGCGTCTCCAGGTCACAATCGTCATCCCGACCCGCGACCGGCTGCACCTGCTGCAGGAGTGTATCGAGTTGCTCGACGAGACGGTGGACTGGCGCTACGTCAAACTGCTCATCGTCGACGACCACTCGCGCGATCCCGACGCGGTGCGCTATCTCGCCACCATCGCCCACCGGCCCGACCTCCTGTGCACGGTGATCCGGCCGCCGGATCCCCACGCCCCGTTCAACTATTCGCGGCTGATGAACCTCGCGGCCGCGCAGGTCGACACGCCCCTGCTGCTCCAGCTCAACAACGACGTCAACGCCATGGAAAGCGGATGGCTCGAGGAGATGACCGGCTGGTTCACGCTGCCGGAGGTGGGCGTGGTGGGGGCCAAGCTGGTGGGCCCGGACCACACCCTCAATCACTCGGGCATCATCATCGGCCCGCACGGCGGCCTGGCGGACACCCCGTGGCTCAAACTGCCCGAGCGCGATGTCCCCGGCGTGGAGTGGCACGCCGTGGCGCGCGACGTGGCCGCGGTGACCGGCGCCTGTCTGCTAACGCGGACGGAGCTGTACCGGCGCCTGGGCGGCTTCGACGAGGACATCTTTGGCGTCGCCTACAACGACGTTGATTACTGCCTCCGCGTGCGGGCCGCCGGGCAACGGGTGCTGTATACGCCCCAGGCCAAGCTCATGCATTGGGGCAGCGCCACCCGCGGGGTGACCTTCGACGAGAAGGAGCACGTGGCGTTTGTCCGCAAATACCCCCGCTACCGCGACCCGTGTTTCAGCCCCCACCTCGAGGTGGCCGACGGGCGGGTGCGCTGCCGCGGCGCCTGGTGCGCGCAGACGGACCGGGCCGGACCCCTGCGGGTGCTGCTGATCACCCACAACCTGAATCTCGAGGGCTCGCCGCTTTTCCTGCTGGAGTACGCCACCTGGCTCGTGCGCGAGGCGGGGTTCCACATCGAAGTTCTGACGTGCGAGGACGGTCCCCTGCGCGCCGCCTACGAGGCCCTGGCCGCCACCATCACGGTGATCGACCGCCACCGGATCTATTCCGCGGCAACCCCGGCCGTTTTCGCCGAGCGCATCGCCGAGATCCGGACCCGGCTGCCCCTGGACGCGATCGACCTCGTGGTCTGCAACACGCTGGTCAGCTTCTGGGGCGTGCACCTGGCCCGGCAGGCCGGCAAGCCGTCGCTCCTCTACATCCACGAGAGCACGTCGATCTTCCGGTTCTTCGAGCGAATGCTGCTCCTGCCGCTGCACGCCTCGGTGGAGCAGGCCTTCCGCCAGGCGACCCGCGTCTCCTTTCTCTGCCGCGCCACCCGCGCGTACTTCGAGGACCTCAACCAACACGACAACTTCCGGATCGTGCCGAGCTGGATCCGGATCGACGAGATCGAGGAATTCAAGGCCAGGCACCCGCGCGCGGAGCTGCGGCGGAAGCACGGGTTCCGCGAGGACGAGATCGTCATCGCCAACATCGGCACCGTCTGCGAGCGCAAGGGCCAGCACATCTTCATCCGCGCGGTGGAACACATGAACCACCACAACGTCCGCCGGCGTCCCTACCGCTTCGTGCTGGTCGGGGCGCGGGCGGGCATCTATCTCGACTGGCTCACCGCCGACATCGCCCACCTCGGCATTCCGAACCTGACCCTGATCCCGGAGACCCGCGACGTCTTCGACTTCTTTGCCCTCAGCGACCTGTTCGTGTGCACGAGCTACGAGGAATCCTTCCCGCGGGTCGTCATGGAAGCGATGGCCTTCCGCACGCCCATCGTCACCACGGACGTGCATGGCATTCCCGAGCTCGTGCGCCAGCGGGCCGAGGCGTACCTCGTGCCGCCGGGCGACGTGGCCGGCCTCTCGCGGATGATGCAGACCTGCCTGGCCAAGGAGCGCAGCGGCAAGTCGCTGACGCCGACCGCCTATTCGAGGATCGTCCGCTTTCACGACCACCGCACGGTGCTGCCGCTCCACGTGGACCTCGCCCGCGAGGCCTGGGTGGCGCACGAGCCGGCGGCGGCAGCCAAGACTTGACGCGGGCGGCGCGCGGTTCCGGCATGGCGATCCACCGTTTTTGCGCAGCATGTTGAAATCCTGGCGGATTCTCCTGGTGTTCCTGCTGATCGGCGCCGCCTACGCGCTGCGCGCGCCGTGGCTGCGGCGCGATATCTGGAACGTGGATGAAGGCACCACCTTCACGATGGCCGAGCAACTGCGCCACGGAGCCGTCCTCTACCGCGACGCGGTCGATCAACGGGGACCGCTCGTCCCGTTCCTGATGGCGGCGACCTTTGCGGTGGCCGGGGACTGGAACGCCCACGCGGTGCACGCCGTGGTCGCGGGCCTGCTCGGCCTCTCCGCCCTGCTGCTCTGGCTTTTGGCGCGGCGGCTGGGTGATGAGCGGACC
>JBJKRD010000489.1:0-3109 GCA_046704925.1 Opitutaceae bacterium
CGGCCATCGCCCCGATGTAGCTCCGGCCGATCTCGTCCAGGTCCGCCGGCAGGGCGTTCCGCCGCGGCGTGAAAAACCGGGTGTAGGTCGGGTCGGGATCGGGGCAGCCGACGAGTTGGATCTCGACGACATAATGGGCCGGGACCATCCGCGTGTAGCTGGGGTGAAACTGCCCGTCGAGTCCCTCGAGCTTCAGTTGCCGGTGGATCGCGTCGATGCGGTCGGCGACCAGCAGGGCGGGTCCTTCGCGACGCTTGGCGAGAAAGTAGCGCATCGGTCGGTCCAGCGAACGCGCCATCCGCACCGTCTTGTCCTGCCGCGCCACCAGGGCGAAGGATCCGTCGATGGCGCGCACCGCCTCGGGCGTCCCTTGCAGGACGCGGGCGCGGGCCTCCTCGATGGTCAGGTTGCGGATTCTTTGGGTGGCGGGGTCGATCAGGTCGATCAGACGCCCAACATAATCGTTCATGGCTGAATGGGGCTCCGGGGTCGCACAAACGGTGATTCAACCAAATGACAATGTCCAATTCCTGGGTCGCATCCCGGCGTGCGTACGACGCACTTGATCGCGGATCGGGTGCATTCCAACCCTGCCTTCTGGCGGGTAACCCTCAATCCGGAGCGTCTCACCACAAATAACTTCCTTTGGACTTCGAGGCCTCCCCATTCTCGACCTCGCGCACGCAGTCAGTCACCGGACCGAATCTTTTGTCGCGCCTTGCCGCCGCGACGGAACGGTGAACTTTACCACCCCTCCCCAATCACGAGTGTGAGTACCCCCGAGGCACCCAGATCCCTGAGGATAAAATACGTTCGGGCCGTCGGACCGCGCCTGCGCATCGTCCTTTATCTCATCTTCGGCTTGGTGGCCGTGCTGGGTGCGAATTCGGTCTACCTCTCGAGCATCACGTTCCTCGAGTATGTCAAGGGGATCACCTACGAGAACTATTTCTATCAGATCATGTTCCTGGTGCATCTCGTGCTGGGACTGTTGCTGGTCATTCCCGTGCTCGTCTTCGGGGTGGCGCACATCCGCAACGCGCACAACCGGCCCAACCGGCGGGCGGTGCGCATGGGTTACATTCTCTTCGCCACCGCCCTGGTCCTGCTGCTGACCGGCCTCGCCCTGATGCGGTTCGGGTATTTCACGATCAATGACCCGCGCATCCGGTCCCCGATCTTCTGGGCGCATGTCGTCACGCCGCTGCTCGCGGTCTGGCTCTACGTCATGCACCGGCTGGCGGGCCCGCGGATCAAATGGCGTCTGGGGATCGCCTGGGCCTCGGCGGTGCTCGTGCTGGTCGGGATCATGGTGGTGCTCAACTCCGAGGATCCGCGCAAGTGGAACGTGGTCGGGCCGAAGGAAGGGACGAAGTACTTCTTTCCGTCGCTGGCGCGGACGTCGACCGGCAACTTCATCCCGGCGAAGGTGCTCATGCTGAACCAGTATTGCCTGCAGTGTCACCAGGACACCTACCACGATTGGTACCACAGCGCGCACCACTACAGCTCGTTCAACAATCCGCCCTATCTGTTCAGCGTTCGGGAGACGCGCGCGGTGGCCCTCAAGCGCGACGGCAACGTGCACGCCGCGCGCTGGTGCGCCGGCTGTCACGACGTCGTCCCCTTCTTCAGCGGCGCCTTCGACAACCCGCACTATGACGACGTCCACGATCCGACCGCGCACGCCGGCATCACCTGCGTGGCCTGCCATGCCATCACGAACGTCAACAGCACCAAGGGGAACGCCGATTACACGATCGAGGAGCCGATCCTCTACCCGTTCACCTTCAGCAAGAATCCCATCCTCCGCTACATCAACCGGGTGCTCATCAAGGCCAATCCCGAATTTCACATCAAGACCTTCCTCAAGCCGCTGCACACGACGACCGAGTTCTGCTCCACCTGCCACAAGGTCCACATCCCCTACGCGCTGAACAAGTACAAACAGTTCCTCCGCGGCCAGAACCATTACGACGCCTATCTGCTCAGCGGCGTGTCCGGGCACGGGGCCCGCTCTTTCTACTACCCGCCGGTGGCGAAGACCAGTTGCCAGGAATGCCACATGCCGCTGCAGCCGTCGGCCCACGACTTCGGAGCCAAATACAACGAGCCCGGCGCCGCGAAGCAGGTGCTGACCATCCACAATCACATGTTTCCCGGCGCGGACACGGGCATCGCGGCCATCGAAAAGGACCAGCCGCTCCTGCAGGCGGACACGGCGGAACTCAAGGATTGCGCACGGATCGACATCTTTGGGCTCAAGGATGGCGGCACGGTCGATTCGCCGCTGACTGCGCCGCTCCGCCCGCAGATTCCCACGCTTCAACCCGGGCACCAGTACCTGCTGGAGGTGGTCGTCCGCACCCTGACCGTGGGCCATGTCTTTACCCAGGGGACCGCCGATTCCAACGAAGACTGGGTCGAGGCCAAGATCACCAGCGGCGGCAAGCTCATCGGCGTCAGCGGCGGTCTGGGCCCGCACGGCGAGGTCGATCCCTGGGCGCATTTCCTCAACGTCTACATGCTCGACCGCGACGGCAAACGGGTCGACCGGCGCAATGTGCAGGACATCTTCACCCCGCTGTACAACCACCAGATTCCACCGGGCGCCGGGCACGTGATCCATTTCGCGTTCACGGTGCCCGAGGATCAGCGCGCCCCCCTGCAGGTGCACGTCGCCCTGCAGTACCGCAAGTTCGACGCCATCTACATGAATTACGTCGACGGCCGGGACTACCAGGCGGGCCGGCCGCTGACGGCCACCAACCGGCTGCCTACCGTGACGATCGCCGCGGACGAGCTGACGCTCCCGGTGGCGGGCGGACCGCCGCCGGCCGCGCCCGACCGGCCGTCGCCCATCGTGCCCTGGCAGCGGTGGAACGACTACGGCATCGGGCTGCTGCTCGAGGGCGATGCCGGCGCCGACAAGGGCGAGTTGATCCAGGCGGCCGACGCCTTCACCCGGGTCGAGGCGCTCGGCCGGCCCGACGGACCGATCAACCTCGCCCGCGTCTACTACAAGGAAGGCCGCCTGGACGCCGCCATCGCGGCGCTGCAGCGGGCCGCCCGCTTCCATCCACCGGCGCGGCGCTGGACCCTCGCCTGG
>JBJKRD010000490.1:0-4229 GCA_046704925.1 Opitutaceae bacterium
CTGTACGGCGGCCCGGTCCCCGACGCGCTGACCGCGCTGTGCCGGATCCTGGCCAGCCTGCACGACGAGCGCGGCGACGTGGCCGTGCCCGGCCTGACCCGCGGGCATGCTGACCCTCTCGACCTAACCGAGGAGCGGCTGCGCGCCGAGGCCGGGCTGCTCGACGGCGTGCGGCTGACCGGCACCGGCGGCCTCACCGAGCGGCTCTGGGCCGCCCCCGCGATCGCGGTCACCGCCCTGGACGCGCCACCGGTCGACCAGGCCTCCAACACGCTCATCCCGGCCGCCCGGGCCAAGGTGAGCCTGCGGATCGCGCCGGGCGACGACCCGGTCAGGGCCCGCGAGGCGCTGACCGCGCACCTGACGGAGCACGCGCCCTGGGGCGTCCAGGTGACGGTCGAGCCGGGTCCCCTGGTCGCCCCGTACGTCGCGGCCGAGGGTGGCCGGGCCCACCGGGCCGCCCGCGAGGCGCTGACGCAGGCCTGGGGCACCCCGGCCGTGGACATGGGCGGCGGCGGTTCCATCCCCTTCGTCACCGCCTACGCCGGCCTGTTCCCCGACGCCGAGATCCTCATCACCGGCGTCGAGGACCCCGAGGCGCACGCGCACGGCCCGAACGAGAGCCTGCACCTGCCCACGTTCGAGCGGGCCTGCCTGGCCGAAGCGCTGCTGCTGCGCAGCGTGGCCAGCTAAGGTCCCTCAGCTATTGGCATCGCACCTCGGCGTCTCGGGGGTAGGCTCCCGCCGTGGTGACCATCGTGGCGTTTCACGCTCACCCGGACGACGAGGTGCTGCTGACCGGCGGGACGATCGCCCGGCTGGCGGCGGAGGGCCATCGGGTGATCATCGTCACCGCCTGCGACGGCGACGTGTGGGCTGGCCCCGATCAGGGCAGGCGGCTGGACGAGCTGCGGGCGAGCGCCGCGATCCTCGGCGCGGACAAGGCCGTGCACCTCGGCTACGCGGACAGCGGGCACGGACCGATCCTGTTCGAGGACCCGCCGGGCAAGATCAGGTTCGCGCGGGCCGACGTCGGGGAAGCGGCTGGCAAGCTGGCCGCCCTGCTGACCGAGGAGCGCGCGGACCTGCTGCTGAGTTACGACCCGCAAGGCGGCAACGGCCATCGCGACCACATCAGGGTGCACCAGGTCGGCGCACGGGCGGCCGCGCTGGCCGGCGTGCGGGTCGTGGAGGCCACGTTGCCGCGCGAGCTGGTCGCCCGTTTCGCCCGGCCGCTGCTCCTGTTCCGCCTGCTGACCCGCCACCGTCTCGATCAGATGCGCGCATACGGCACGCCACGTTCGGTGATCACGCACCGCGTCGACGTCCGCCGCTACGCGGCGCAAAAGCGGGCCGCGCTGGCGGCCCACCGGACGCCGGTGTCCGGCCGGGGCCGAGGAGCCAGGTTGTTCCGCCTGCTGATCAGGTCGCCCCTGCTGGTATTCCGCCTGGCCTGCGGCACGGAATGGTTCGCCGAACCCGGCGGCCGGACCGGCGAACTCGCCCCCCGCGATCAGACCCCCCAGCCCCGGCCGACCGGATTACTGTAGTGCGCGAGCTCAGCATGCATCTCTGAGCTAATTCCGGACGAGTTCCCGGTGTTAAAACCCTTCGTTAGGCCCATCCCGCGTGCCTCCCCAGCCCCATCGCCCCCACCTGAATTCCCGCGCCAGCTATCGTTTTGGCATGGTTGCGGCAACGTACCAATTCTTTTAGGGACGTTGTGACAACCATCCCATTGTGGAATCGTTAGATCATCCCGGATTTCATGATCCTGAAGGGTTTTTAGTCTCCCCAGACTAAAAACCCTTCGTGATAATCCGGATTCCATGATCCACACTCCCGGGAAGGAGAGCCAAGAGGTTTCCGTAACGAATACACGCACCATGCGCCACAGCTTTCACAACGCCCTTTATCGTGGATCGCCTGGCCTCGAGCGACTGCACCGAACGGGCGCGCATGGCGACCGGCATGCTGTCGGTGACAATCAATCGCCCGGCCGGCGCCAATAGCGTGGCCAGCCGGATGAAATCGGGGAAAGAACGAGGTTCAGCGGCACCACGTCGTATGACAGGGCCGGAACCGCAGGACATCGACGTCAGCCGAACATGATCTCCTTGGTCGGCGCGGCGGCCAGCACGTCGCTGGCGGCGTGGCCGACCCCGTCGAGTTCGATCACCCGGTGGCGGGGCGGCCGCCCGGCGTCGCGGGCCAGTCGGCTGATGTACTCGCCGTACCAGAGGCCGCGCTGGTGCCGGTTGGCGCCCTGGGCCATGGCCGCGGCGCCGACCTCGAGCAGCAGTGCCGCGTGGTCGCGGTCTTCGCGGCCGAGGACGATGGTGACGTCGCGGTCCAGGTACTGCCTGAGGTATTCCGGGGCGTCGCCCTGGACATAGGCGGGCGCCCCCTCGAACCCGTAGCGCCAGCGGTTGATGCCGGTGCCGCCGGGCACCTCAACCGGCCGCTCCCTGGTGAAGTACAGGTACGTCGAGGGATTGGAAATGATGAACCGCACCTGAATGCCAAACTTAGCCAGCACGTCCGGCCCTCGGCCGACCGCGGCGTAACGATTCACGTACTGCCCGCCCGCCGAGTTTCCGATGATCACTACCGAGAACTTCTTGCCTTCCCGCCGCCAGCCCGCTGCGATCAGGTGCTGGAGCAGGCGGTCCATCGCGGTAAATGAGCTTATTGGCGCGGGCCCGAGCGCGGGCTCGCCGCCCTTCCAGCCCTCGACCTCCCAGTAGAGCGTCCCTGACCGGACCGGAGAAGACCTCTCGAGATCGACGTCGGCCAGGAACTGCGGAGCCACTATCAAGGCGGATTTCATGCCCAGGGCGGTCGCGCTGGCGTGCTCGAGATACTTATCAGAATCCCTGAGCGCGCCATGCACCACTACCAGCAGGCGCTCGATATCAGGGATCGGTTCGCCGAGGGAGCGCGAGGCGTTGCACGCGAGCAGGCCGGTGGCGCCGCCGTCGCATACCTCGACGTACTGATCGGCGATCGTTTCCGCCGGCTGATACTGCACCTCGGCCTGCACGGCCGCGACTTGTCCCGGCCGCGTTTCCCCCGGCATTGCTATTTCCGGCCGCGCTGAACGATGACCCCTATCACCACCACCAACGCGACGACCACCATGAGCATAATCACGGCAGTTCCCTGGGAAACGTTAAGGTGTGTTGGTCCGGTGCGGCCCATGCTCAGAGACTAGCTGAGCACCGGCAACCGCACCCCGTTTGAGTCGCACGATCCGGAGTTGCCGTCTCGTGCCCGAGATGGTGGTCGAGTGCGCCCGGGCCGGTAGTAGCGTCCCCGTGATGTGGTCGGTTACGCGTGCGCAAAGCGCATTATGTACCGAAACCTTGTACGTATATGGTACAGTAGACTCGTACCACATGAGAGGGGTGTGCGCAGTGGCGATCAGTGCTAGCGAGGCCCGCTCGCGGTTGTTCCCGCTCATCCAGCAGGTGAACGACGACCACGAGCCGGTGCGCATCAATTCCAAGGGCGGGGATGCCGTGCTTATGTCCGCTGAGGACTTCGATTCCTGGCAGGAGACTATCTACCTGCTTCGGTCTCCTGCCAATGCCCGGCGACTCATGGAGGCTGTCGCCCGGGACAAGTCAAGCCAGCCCAGTGTCGTCAAGACCATGGACGAGCTAGAGGCACTGGCGGGCGAATAGTGCGCAGTATCCACTTCGATCCCGATGTCTGGGAGGACTTCCTGTACTGGCTGGGTGCGGACCGGAAGATGGCGACGAGGATTACGCGGCTGATCGGCGAAATCCAGCGGGACCCGTTCACCGGAATAGGCAAACCTGAGCCCCTGAAAGGCGACCTCTCTGGCTACTGGTCCCGCCGCATCGACGACGAGCACCGGCTGGTCTACCGGGCCGACGAGAAGGAGGTGAAGATTCTCAAGGCCCGGTATCACTACGGTCACTGACGAGGCGAAAAGGATACGTGTGTCGATCCGCCGGGGAGGGCGCATGAGCGCAACGGTCTGAAGGAACTTCGACAGGGGGCGGCCCCGCTGATGCCGGTACGGCACTGTTCCTCGCTCACTGTCGTCCTGCCCAGCGACAATAGGCGGCGATCCACTGCGATCCGGCCGGGGCCGGGGAAGGCATGGGCACGTCGCGAAGATCGATCGACTGCCGGTGCCCGCCTCGAACGCACTCGGCGACGAAGCGGTTCTCGTCGTACGTGACGCCTTCGACGGTTAC
>JBJKRD010000491.1:0-10423 GCA_046704925.1 Opitutaceae bacterium
GCGCGGAGCCGTCCAGGGGTTCCCCGGCGGATTCCGACCAGCAGGCCCACCGTCAGCGTGCCGGCGTCGCCGGGAGAAACCGATTGATCGTGGCGGGCGCGGCGTTTGGCCTTGGCGCATCTCGCCGCCGGCCGGTGGCGAACGCCGGGCGTGCGCCGCAGGACCTTGCCCGCGCCGGTCAGTTTGCAGCGCTGGGCGACGGATTTGCGGGCCTAGTGCATGATTCGGTGCCGCGTTGCGGGGTTTGATCATCGAAAGACTACGGCTTCAGCACCACGCCCACCGGGCGACTTGTCCCATGGCGAAACGCTACCGTGTCGACTTGAACATCGACGTCACCCTTGAATCCCACCTCTATGCGATCGATTGGCGACCGAGCCGCATCTCGTGGTCAATGGATGGCAAGATTGTCCACGAGCCCGTGGGCTGGAGAGGTGGGTCTCCATTGGTGAAGATGGAGAGACTGGTGGGCGTATCCCGTCAACGCAACGGACCGCTGAAGGCCCTGGGCGAAGCCGAAGGGAGAAAGCGAAGCGCGCCGAAGGGCTCTCGATGCACCTGCTCGCGACTGAGCCGCAGCTTTCTGGGGACAACGGAATCGAGGCAAGCGGGGCAAACTGGGCAGGAGGAGCAAGGTCACTCACTGCCAAGTTGCCGGCGCATTTGACGCCCGGTACGTTGCCCAAGGCCGGAATACGCCGGCGGCACCGACGACCAGAGGAACGTTCTGCCGGGCCTGTCCACCCGACCGGGCCAATCTCTGGCAGCCCGGACGGGCCGGGTCCGGCCTCCGCCAAGGATGGACAACCCATCACCGAAGTCGCACCATCATCCCCTCCGGACCAACGCTGCTCCTGGTCCACTGGGGTGAGCCCGGTCGGCTCTTTGGGTTCGACGATGCCGCGTGTGGGCGCCTCTTCACGATTCCCCGCCCTGCCTAATGACCGCCCTCAACGACAAAACCGCCGCCCAACGCTGGCTTGCCGCGGCGGACTTGGCACCGCCCTTCGTATCACCGGCGTCGAAAGCCCTATGGGAAATCCGGCGAAAGGAAGTGCGCGCCGAACTCTGGAGGCTCCTCGGCCGGATGCCGCCGCGCCCGGCGGTGCCGAAGGTGGAGACGCTGTCGCGCGAGGATCGGGGCGCGTACGTCCTCGAGAAGTTTCGCATCGAAAACGACGCGGGTTCGACCGTGCCCGGCTACCTGCTCCTGCCGAAAAACTCCCCCGGCAGGCAACCCGCCATTCTCTATTGCCACTGGCACGGCGGGGAATACGACGGCGGCAAGATCGAGCTGTTTCAGGCCCGCCACACGCCCGAGGCGCCGGGGCCCGCCCTCGCCGGCCGCGGCTATGTCGTAATCGCCATCGACGCGACCGGCTTCGGTGAACGCAATGGCGGGGGGCCTGACGGTCCGGGCGAAAAGAACTATTCCGCCGAGGAGACGGCCGCCAAATTCGATCTCTGGGTGGGACGCACGTTTTGGGGGATGTTGCTGCGCGATGACCTGATGGCGCTGGACTACCTGGCGTCGCGGCCCGAGGTCGACCAGGGCCGGATCGGAGCGACCGGGATGAGCATGGGTGCGACGCGGACCTGGTGGCTGATGGCGTTGGACGAGCGCTTGAAGGCCGGGGTGGCGGTTTGCTGCCTTACCCGATACCGGAACTTCATCGAGCATGGATCCCTGCATGAGCACCACATTGGCTACTTCGTGCCCGGCTTCCTGAACCATTTTGACAGCGAGGCGGTGGTGGCGCTGATTGCGCCCCGGGCGGTGCTTTTTCAGAACGGCGACCGCGACCCCACGTCGCCGGTCGATGGCATTCGGGCCGTGGCGGCGGCGGTGCAGCCCGTTTACGGTCTTTATGGAAAGGAACAGGATTTCCAGAGCGTCATCTACGCCGGCCAAGGTCACCTCTACACGGCGGAAATGTGGGCGAAGACGCTGGCGTGGCTGGACGATCACCTATGCCGCCAGCCGGGTCGGTCACCTCGAGAATCCGGATCTTCTCCCGCGTCGAGGCAGGTGAAATGAACGCGAGCCGGCGCAGTCAGGAGCGGAACCGAGCGGCGGGAGGGATTCTGGCCGCGCTGATCCTGCTGATCGCGCCGGCCGTCTCCGTCCGCGCATCCGAACTCGACCGGATCACGGTGGTGAATGGCCGGTTCATGGTGAACGGTCACCGGATCTGGATCAACGGCGCGAACACGCCGTGGCACCATTGGAACGACTTCGGCGGGGCGTTTGATGAGCACTGGTGGGACGCGCAATTCGCCGCGCTCCGCCAGAACGGCATCAACGCCACCCGGGTGTGGATCACCTGCAACGGCGAGGTGGGCATCCTCATCGACCCACGCGGAGCGGTGTCCGGGGCGACGGCGGCGCATTGGCGCGATCTCGACCGTCTCTTCCAGTTGGCGGCGAAGCACCGCCTCTATCTCATGGCGACCCTGATGTCGTTCGATCATTTCAAGGACAACCATCCGAATTACCCGCGCTGGCGGAAGTGGATTGCCCAGGACGGGAACATCGATTCGTACGTCGACCACTATTTGATTCCGTTCCTCCACCGCTACGGGCGATCCCCCTGGCTCTGGGCGATCGACCTGATGAACGAACCCGACTGGGTGTACGAGAATCGCGAAGACGGGCGGATTCCGTGGGAGCGGTTGCAGAGCTATTTTGCCCGGGCGGCCCGTGCCATCCACGAGCACAGCCCGGTCCTGGTCACGGTAGGTCTGGCGATGCCGAAGTACAACAGCGACACGGGAAAGAATTGCCTCGGCAACATGGTGTCCGACCGTGCGCTGCAGGCGTTGGTGCCCCGGCCGGCGGCCCGAGTGGATTTCTATACCACCCATTACTATGACTGGAATGGGAAGATCTGGGGCCATGCGGTCTATTTGACTCCCGGGGCCTACCATTTGCCGACGGACAAACCCAGTCTGCTGGGCGAAATGCCGGCGGTGGGCACCGCGGGCCACACCATCACGGCGGATTACGAGAACGCTCTCAAGAACGGGTGGCTGGGGGCAATGGCATGGACGTCGAACGGGGTGGATGAATTCGGCAGTTTGACGGAGCTGGGCCCGGCCACGCGGGCCATGCGCGAGCGTCACCCGGCGCTGGTCGAAGTCGGCCCCCCTTGAACCGTGAGGGCCCCAGGCTCGGGGAGGAGGTTGCGGCGTCAGCCGGAACATTCGCGTCCCTTGGTCTTGGTTCGGGTCAGGATTGCCTTGACGGCGGCCCGAATCGACGCTTGTGCGGTTTGCACCTGGGTATCAGCGAGAGCCCAACCAAGCCCTCGCATCGTTCTCTTCGGATCCGCCATGCACACGAGTTTTGCCCGACGGGCGCAGCAGTATCGCCGCGCGCTGCTGGATGACGTCCTGCCGTTTTGGGAACGGCATTCGGTCGACCGCGCCGAGGGCGGCTATTTCACCTGTCTCGGGCGCGACGGCGCGGTCTTTGACACCGACAAGTTCCTCTGGCTGCAGGCCCGGCAGGTGTGGATGTTTTCCATGCTCTACAACCGGCTGGAAAAACGGGAGGCGTGGCTGCAGATGGCGCGGCACGGGGCCGAGTTTCTGCGCCGGCACGGCCGGGACGGGGAGGGTGACTGGTATTTCAGCCTGGCCCGTGACGGCCGGCCCCTGGTGCAGCCGTACAACATCTTCTCCGATTGTTTTGCCGCGATGGCCTTCAGCCAATACGCGCTGGCGGCCAAGGATGAGTCGGCCCGGCAGGTGGCCGAGGAAACCTATGGCAACATTCTCCGGCGCCGGGAGAATCCCAAGGGCAGATACAACAAGGCCGTTCCCGGCACCCGATCCATGATCGCGCTGGCGCTGCCGATGATCCTGGCGAATCTGACGCTGGAATTGGAGTGGCTGCTGGCCCCCGACGTTTTCAATCAGACCGTGGACGCCTGCGTCCGGGAGGTGTTTTCCCTTTTCCTCGACGAAGACCGGCTGATCTTGCACGAACAGGTCGACCCGGACGGGAGCAAACGGGATTGTTTTGACGGGCGGCTGATCAACCCCGGCCACGGCATCGAAGCCATGTGGTTCATGATGGACATCGCCGAGCGCCGGAACGACCGGGCCTTGATGGCCAAGGCGGTCGACATCGCCCTGCACACGCTGGAGTCCGGGTGGGACAAGAGACGGGGTGGCATCTTCTACTTCTTGGATGCCAAAGGACATCCGCCCCAACAGCTCGAGTGGGATCAGAAGTTGTGGTGGGTGCATGTGGAGACTCTGATCGCCCTGCTCAAGGGTTATCGCCTGACCGGCCGCGAAGCCTGCTGGTCGTGGTACCGGCGGGTGCACGCTTACACCTGGAAGCACTTCCCCGATCCGCAACACGGAGAGTGGTACGGATATCTGAACCGGGACGGAAGGGTTCTGCTGCCCCTCAAGGGAGGGAAATGGAAGGGCTGCTTCCATGTGCCGCGCGGGCTTTATCTGTGCATGCGGGAGTTTGAGAAACTGGGGGCCGAGGCAGGCCAACGACCCGCCGCACCGGCCGGCGGGCGGAGGAAGCTGGACCCTCCCCGGCCAGCGCGCAACGGCGGCGATAATTCCCCGAAAGGGGGGAAGGAATCATTATGACTGCCGTCGCCCTCCTGCCGATGGATGACCGGCCGGTCAATTACGACTGTCCGCGTTATCTGGCGCGCGCCGCCGGGATGGAAATCCTGCTCCCGCCGCGCGAGTGGCTCGGCAACCCCTGGCGCGCCAGCCGGCACGACGATCTGGTTGACTGGCTGGTCCGGACGGCCCCTCTGGCGGAAGCCGTCATCGTGGCGATCGACACGTTGGCCTACGGCGGGCTCATCCCCTCACGGACCTCGTCCGAGTCAACGGAGACGGTGCTGGGCCGGCTGGGCGTGCTGCGCGAGCTGAAAGCCGCGCGTCCCACGCAGCCCATTCTGGCCTCCAGCGTCATTCTCCGCATTTCCCGGACCGACTCCAGCGAGGAGGAAAAACCCTATTGGGCCACCTACGGCCGTGGCATGTTCCGGCTCTCCTACCTTGAGCACCGAGCCGAGCTGGGCGACGCCTCGGCGGCGGAGGCGGCCGAACGGGACGCCCTGCGGTCGCGGATCCCCGACGAAGTCTACCACGACTACCGCCAGGGGCGGGCCCGCAATCACGCCGTCAATCGCGCCATGCTGGACTGGCTGGTCGAGGGCGTGTTCGATTACCTGCTCCTGCCCCAGGACGACACGGCGGACTACGGCTGGAACATCGCGGAGGCGCGCACCCTGCAGGCGCTCATCCGCCGCCGAGGCCTGACCGGACGCGCCATCACCTATCCCGGCGCGGATGAGATTGGCTGCCTCCTCCTGGCGCGGTGCGCCTGCCGCCGGGCCGGATTTGCTCCCAGGATCTGGCCGCGGTACTCGGGCACAACCGGGTCTTCGGTCATCACCGCCTACGAGGACCGTCCCATCCATGAACTCCTGAAGGCACATCTGGCTCCGTTGGGCGGGGTGGTCGCCGATACCCCCCGGGAGGCCGATCTTGTTTTGTACGTCAACGCGCCCGTCCGGCGGCAGGGCAACGGGGATAGCCAGTGGCTGATCTGGAAGGGGCCGGACGCGGTCCGTGCGCAATTGCCGCCCGGCCTGCATGCCTGGTTCGACCGGTTCACGACCACCGAGGGTTTCCGCGCCACCCGTGGTGAAATGCAGTCACCCCATCGCAGCCCCGAGGAGTTTGTACGGGCGTTGCTGGCGGCGCTGGCCTCCGGCCGCCCCGTGGCCCTGGCCGATGTGGCGTTCGTCAACGCGGCGGACCTGGTTTTGGGCGGGCTGCTCCGCCAACACCCGCCGGTGGCGGCCCAGGCGGCGTATGGGGGCTGGATTACCGCCGCCGACACGCAGGGCACCGTGCTCGCCCAGGCGGTCATCCGGACGCTGGCGCTGCGCGGCCAGGCGACCCGCGAACAATTGGCCGCGCACCTGGCGTTCCTGTTACTTCGCTTCCTCGACGACGACCTCTATCAAGCGTGCGAGCGCACGCGATGCATGGTCGAGGATCTGCCGGCGCTGGGCCTGACGCCGACTCTGGAACGCCTTCCCAACGACCGGGTCGCGGCGGTCGAAGACCGCGTCCGGGACCGGCTGATGCGGGCGGCCGCCGGCCTGCGCGAGCTCTTCGTCGCCTCGGGCCACGTCCGGGACGTTCGCGTGGGCCATGTCCATCTTCCGTGGCGGCGGCTCTTCGAGGTGGGTTTCGACGTGGAGGTTGAATTGACCTGATGCTCCGCGTGCGGCGCAGGCGGACGCGCCCGGGGTCAGCCATCGACCCGCGCCGGCCAAGCGGATTTCGGGGTGCGCCGGGGCACGCGAACCCAACGCATGCCGGCGGCCTTGGCCGCCGCGATCCCCGGCTCGGCATCCTCAAAGACCAGGCAGCGTTCCGGGGCGACCTTCATCCGCTGGGCCGCCAGGAGGAACATGTCCGGCGCGGGCTTGCCATGCGCCACATCATCGGCGGTGACGACGATGGCAAACAGGTGGCCCAGACCGGATATCTCCAGCGACTGTCGCACCACCTTGCGCGGCCCTCCGGACGCGATGGCGAGCGGACGGGTCGCGGCCACCCGCCGCGCAAAATCGACGGTCGGTTTGATCAGGCGGGCGTCCGTCTGCAACCCGGCGAAGAGGGCTTCCTTCGCGCGAAGGATCCGCGGATCGCCGAACCGCCGCCCATAACGGCGGGCGAACAGCTCGGTCACCCGGCGGGCCGGTACGCCAGCCAGGGAATAGAAGAAGTCCTCGTCCAGTTGCTGCTGGAGCCCGGCCCGCCGCATGGCTTCATTCCACGCGCGATAGTGCAGCGGCATGGAGTCGATCAGCGTGCCGTCGAGATCAAAGATATAGCCGGCGAATTCACCCGGCGGAATGGCGAGTTTCATGAGCTGCGGGTAGGGGGTCAGTCTGGTGGAACCGGCGCTCCGCGCCGGTTCGGGCCCGCTCGGCCGCCGTCGCCTCCGGCTATGGCGGCGAGTGAGCTCGGGCTCCACCCAAGCAGATGGGATGGAAACTGACTCACCACCGGGCTGCGCCGGCCGGATGCCATCCAAGATTGACCGTCCCCTGGTTATGGGGAACCCTCCAGCTGGCCAGGTGCCACGATCTCTGGCGGTTTCCGGCCAGAATGGCTGATTGATTCGAGCTTCGTCTGATCCTCCTTCCATGACCGCTCCGGGGCCGTTGCGGGTGCGCGAAAAGATCTGCTACAGCATCGGCGACCTCGCGTCGAACCTCTATTGGAACACGTTCGCGCTCTATCTGCTGTTCTTTTATACGGACGTGTTTGGCCTCCCGGCCGCGGCCGCGGGGACGTTGTTTCTGGTCGCCCGTCTCTTTGACGGCTTGGTCGATCCGGCCATGGGGATGATCGCCGACCGGACCGAAACCCGTTGGGGCAAATTCCGGCCCTATCTCGTGGCCATCAGCGTGCCCTTTGCGGTGGTGGGCGTGCTGACGTTCACGACTCCTCACCTGGGCGCGGAGGGCAAGCTGGCCTGGGCGTATGCGACTTACGTGCCGCTCATGCTGTTGTTCACCGCCTTCAGCATTCCGTACTCGGCGATGCTGGGCGTGATCTCGGCCGATCCGGTCGAACGGACGGGTGTGGCGTCGATCAAATTCATTTTCGCTTACGGCGGATGCATGATCGTGGCCGGGACCCTCCTGCCGATGACGCGGATGCTTGGCGCGGGCAATCCGGCCCGCGGCTGGCAGCACTCCTTCGTGGTTTACGGCATCGCCTTCGTGATCCTCGCCCTGGTCACGTTTCTGGGCACCCGTGAGCACGTGCGTCCGGTGCCGGCTGCGGGAAAGTCGGTGAAGAACGATCTGCGCGATCTGCTGAAGAACCGGCCGTGGATCATCCTGGCCTTGCTGACCATCACCTTTCTGGTGGCGGCAAACGTCCGCGGCACGGTGACGGCCTATTATTTCAAGTATTACGTCGGTACCCAGCGCATCGTTCTGCCTTTCGCGGGTGGCGCGCACACCTTCGGCTATGTCGATCTGGTTTCGGCGTTCAATGCGTCGGGCCAAGGTTTGGCCATCGTCGGGGTCATGTTGCTGCACTGGTTCGCGCGGCTGGTGGGCAAGAAGCCGGCGCTCGGCATCCTCTTGGCCGTGTCCGCCGTCAGTAACGCGGGATTCTTCTTTCTTCGGCCGGACCAGGTGGGTTCCTTGTTCCTGTTGAACCTGGTGGGATCGCTTTCCGGCGCCCCGCTTTTCGCGTTGGTGTGGTCGATGTACGCCGATGTCGCCGATTACAGCGAGTGGCGGAGCGGCCGCCGGGCGACCGCATTGGTGTTTTCCGCGTCGATCATGGGGACGAAGATCGGCGGCGCGCTCGGGGCGGCCAGCGCGGGGTGGCTGCTGGCCTGGTTCGGGTTCCAAGCCAACGTGGCCGAGAGCCCGGGAGTGCTGCGGGGAGTCGTGCTGCTGATGAGCCTGGTTCCCGCAGGCATCGGGGCCGTGTCCTTTGTGCTGGTGCTTTTCTATCCCCTCAACGAAAGGAAACTCGGCGAAATCGCGGCCGATTTGCAGGTCCGCCGGGCGGGCCTTGCGGCGGCGGGCTGACCCGGGGGGGCGTCGGCTGCCGGCCGGGATGTCGCGAGCGTCGCGCGCGGTGTGCGGGCAGAACCCCGTCGATCAACCACACTTACTTCCATGAAAACCACCGCCCTATTCGCCACGGCCAAAGACCGGATCGAGCTGGTCGAGGCCACCGTGCCTGAGCCGGGTCCCGGAGAGGTCATGATTGAGGCGCTCTACACGGCGATCAGCCCCGGGACCGAGCTGCGGTGCCTCGCGGGGCAACAGTTCAACGTTCAGTTCCCGTATATTCCAGGCTACTCCATGGTCGGCCGCATTGCGCAGGCGGCCGGGAGCGGGACGCCGGCCGAAGGCGACCTGGTGTTTTGTCTCGGCACCGAGAAGGCCGACCTGCCGCTGGGCTGGGGCGCGCATCTCGGTCACGCCGTGCGGCCGGCCGCCGGCGTCTTTCCGCTGCCCCCGGGGATGGACCCGCTCGACGCGGCGTTGGCCAAGCTCGCCGCCATTGCCTACCGCGGGGTGCGCGTGGCCCGGACGCAACCGCATAACCAGGTGGCCGTGGTCGGCCTCGGGCCGATCGGTCAACTGGCCGCCCGCTTGCACGGCATGACCGGCGCCCGCGTGGTGGCGGCGGACGTCAGGCCGGATCGCGTCGAGCTCGCCCGCGCCGCCGGGCTCGAAGCCGTGGTGCCACAGGGCGGCCTTGTGGCTGCGTTGGCCGAACTGCAACCCGGAGGGGCCGACGTGGTCGTGGACTCGACGGGCGTCTCCTCGCTTTTGTCGCAATCGGTGCGGTTGGGAAAACGCAAGCCGTGGGACGACGCCCTCACCGAACCCACGCGGCTCGTGGTGCAGGGGAGCTACGCGACCGACGTGGTCTTCGACTATCACGAGGCGTTCTATCGCGAACTGGCGGTGCATCTGCCCCGTGACCACGCGCCGCAGGATCTCCGCACTGTGCTGCGGTTCCTCGCGCACGGTCGGTTGAAGACGCGTGACCTGATCACTCGGGTTTGCGCTCCGCGGGAAGCCCCGGGGGTCTACGCGGCCCTGCGCGCGGCCCAGCCAGGCCTGATGACGGCCGTTTTTGCCTGGAAATGAGGTTTCGGGCACGCGCCGCCCGGGTCTCGCCGCGCCGCTCACTCCCCGGCGGCGGCTTCCGCCGGCGTCCCATCGCGGCCGGACTATGGCGGACCCACCGCAGAGTCGAATTGAAGCCTTGATCCGGCGTCATCGGCGGAGGATGCCTGGCAGGGCTCCGCCAGGT
The DNA here is from genome assembly GCA_046704925.1 of Opitutaceae bacterium. Taxonomy (GTDB): domain Bacteria; phylum Verrucomicrobiota; class Verrucomicrobiia; order Opitutales; family Opitutaceae; genus Fen-1467. The sequence goes on from JBJKRD010000491.1 coordinate 9,865, forward strand.
TGTCCCGGGCGTGGATGGGGGGCGAGGTCGGGCCGACGGGGTCCGCCCGGCTCACGGAGTGACCGTCACGACCACCCGCAGGTACCGCGACAGGGGCGGAGTCCCTTTGTCGGTGACGCGGAGGATGAAGTGCACCGTTTCGGGCCGGTCGACTTTCGGGGCGATCACCGCGATGCCGGGCAGGTCCTCCGCGCTGTCGATCTTCACCGTTCCCCGATAGCTTCCCGCCTCGGGATAGGGAAACCAGTAGTAGCTCAGGCTGTCGCCGTCCGGATCGGTGGCATGGGCGCTGAGGCCAAAATGCTGGCCCGATCGGACGGTGAACGCAGCCGGGCCGTCCAGGACGGGAACGGGGGGATGGTTGGCCTCGCGGTACGATTTGGTCGTCCACTCCATCCGCGCCGCGAAGTCGTTTTGGAAATCGTCCCGCCACCGCCAAAGGGTGACCTTGAAGCCTTGGAACGACTTTTCCCCCGGCCGCGTCGCCCGGCCATAGGTACCGGCCTCCGGCGGCGTGTAGTCGTCAACCGCGTTGGTCCAGATGGGACGGGTCTCTTGT
>JBJKRD010000492.1:0-3629 GCA_046704925.1 Opitutaceae bacterium
CGCCGGCCGGATTCTTTTCCACCGCCATGGTGAATTCGTGCAGCGGCGGATCCAGCGGCTCGCGCTTGAGCTCGACGCGCGCGAGGTCCTCCTTCTCGTCGTATTGGTAAGCGCCCCATTGGTTGGCCACCTTGTTCAGGATCACCGTCCACTCTTCCTTGCCCGGAATCGCAAACAATCCGTAGGTGCCCGCCGGAACCTCGGCGCCGCCGAATTTCACCGGCGTGCTGAAGGTGACGCGGGTGGCCGCATTAGCCCCGGCGCGCCAGACCTCGCCGTACGGCACCAGACCCCCGAAGATCACGCGTCCCTTCACGCCGGGACGCGAATACACCACCGAAACATCCGTCAGCCCCACGCCTTGCTAGACCTCACCGGTGGGACTCGGGGCCGGAAACTCGATCCTCGGCGCCGGGGCCATCGCCTTCGCGACGGTGAAAGGCACCGTGTACTGGGCATCCTCCCACATCAATTTGAGCAATCCGCCGCCGGCCGGATTCTTTTCCACCGCCATGGTGAATTCGTGCAGCGGCGGATCCAGCGGCTCGCGCTTGAGCTCGACGCGCGCGAGGTCCTCCTTCTCGTCGTATTGGAGGCCCCACTGGCCGACCTGTTTGTTGATGACCAGCTTGCCGCCGTCGGCCTCGGGGATGGTGAACAGCGTGTACGCGCCGGCGGGAACCTTTGCTCCGCCCAAGGTAATCGGCTGCTGCGTGATCAGCGTCGTGGCCTCGTCGGCGCCGGTGCGCCAGACCTTGCCATAGGGAACGAGGCCGCCCCAGATCACCCGCGGCGCGCCGGTCTTGGGATCCTTGGTATAGGGACGACCATAAATGACGGTGATCCGGTTGCCGTCGACGACCTTGCTGATGGTTTCGTGCGGACTGATGCGGGCTGCGAGCGGGAGCGCGCCGATGACGGCGGCTGCCGCGATCACCAACGTGAGTCGTGGGGTTTGCATAATTCCATCCTTCGATGATTGGGCCGGTCGGTCCGGCCAGCGGGATTGAGGGGAACGGAAGGCCGACTGTGGCTGTTCGTTACGTCCTAAGGAGAAATGTAACACCGCAAAGTCAAGGATGCCCCCGGGAGGGCGCAAAGACCGCGGATCCTTGGGGCAGAGCATGGCAATCCATTGGCAGTAAAAAACGCATAAACCCCGGGACGAAAGGAGGCTCGCCAACTGCTCTTGACGAAGTTTTGACTTTCACAAGTCTTTCCGCCACGGTTGATAACATGGTCCTCACCCCCTGTGCGTCGTGCCGATCATTGCCCCGTTTTCATTTGTGCAAGACGTTTGCTTTGGCAGTGATGCTGTTGGCGGGGATCGCGAGCAGCCTCGAGGCAACACCCCAGACTCGCCGGGTGCTGTTGCCCGAAAGCATTGAAGATATCCCTTCACTCGCGCCGGCCGGGAAGCCGGGCCCGCACATTTCCCGGGCCACCCTTACCGGCTCGGAGGCCGACGCGACGATGGAAATCGAGGTGGCGCTCAAGATGAGGAACTTCGCCGAGTTGGAGGCGCGTTTGCAGCGTGGTGAGCTGCTTTCGCGGACCGAGATGGCCGCCCGATATTTCCCGCTCGCCGCCGACTACAACGCCACCGCCGACTGGCTGGCCGCGCAGGGCCTTTCGGTCACCCGGGATGATTCCACCCACCTCTCCCTCTATGTCCGGGGCACGGTCAGCCAGATGGAGCAAGTTTTCCAAGTGAGTTTTGCCCGCGTAGACGTCGCCGGCCGCGAATTCACCTCGGCGACCACGCCGCCGAGCATGCCGGCGGCGTTGGCCACATCGCTCTTGGGCGTCAACGGCCTGCAACCTCACCTCCGGGCGCAGAAGGCGTCGCTCAACAACGCCAACGCGCCTCCCTATCTGCCGGGCGAGATTCTGAAGGCGTACGATGCCGCCTCGCTGGGGGTCACTGGCGCCGGTCAGACCATCGCCATCGTGATGGATACGTTTCCCACCGACAACGACCTGACCACCTATTGGGCGCGCGCCGGCATCCCTCAATCGCTGGCCAATATTGCAAAAGTCCGGGTGCCGAACACGCCTGCGCCAAACGATCCCACGGTCAACGACAATGGTGTCGAGGTTACCATCGACGTGGAGCTTTGCAGCGCCATCGCTCCGGGGGCCAGGATCCGAATCTACGGGACGGGCACCCTGGATTTCGTGAATCTCACGCGCGCCTACCAGCAGATCTACGACGACCTGTCCTCCCAGCCCGGATTACACCAGGTCGACCTTTCCTACAGCGTCGAGGAGAATCAGGTCCCGTACGCGCAAAGGCAAAGTGACGCGCAGTATTTTGCCTCCCTGGCCAGCGCGGGAGTCACGGTGTTCGCCTCGTCGGGCGATGGCGGCTCGAATCCCAGCTCGGTCACCGGCGGCTACGACGCCAGTGCGACCGCCCAGCCCTCCCATCCCGCCTGCGATCCAAACGTCACCGGTGTCGGCGCCACGGCCCTGCGGTTGGATTCGAACACCGGCACGGCCACCAGCGAAACCAGTTGGTCGGTCAGCCAGACCAGCAAGGGCCTCGGCGCCAGCGGCGGCGGCATCAGCCGGTACTTCAGCCGACCGGCCTGGCAGACCGGTCCCGGCGTGGGCGCGGGCCAGCCAACGCGCGTTACCGACGTCGCGGCGGTCGGCGATCCTGCCACCGGCTGCTACATCGTCTACACCAACGAAAACGGGCAGCAGGGCGTCACCTACGGAGGCACCAGCGTGGGGGCGCCGATCTGGGCCGGGTTTGGGGCCCTGCTCAACGAGGCCCGCGCCAATGCCGGCCTCCTTCCCCTCGGCTTGTTCGGCCCCAAGCTCTACCCGCTCGTCGGCACCACCAGCCTGCGCGACATCACCAGCGGAAACAACGGAGCGTACAACGCCGGGCCGGGCTACGATCTGGTCACCGGGGTCGGCGTTCCCGACCTGACGGCCATGATCCAAGCCCTGGCGCCCCCGTCATCGACGCCGCAGATTCTCACGCCGCCCGCGGGCCAGACGGTGATCGCGGGCCAGACGGCCATCTTCACGGTACTCGCCGGAGGGGCTCCTCCGTTGAGTTATCAGTGGCAGCGCGAGGCGTACGGCAGCAGCACCTGGAGCAACCTCAGCGACGACGCGACCTACAGCGGCACCGACAAGGGATCCCTCAAAGTGAATTCCGTCACCCAGGGCATGAGCGGGGATTCGTTTCAGTGCATCGTCAGCAACGTGAACGGTGCCGCGACCACGCCCCCTGCGGCGCTGATTGTCAGCGATCCGCTCGCCTTCGCGACCCTTGCCGGGCTGGCGGGGAACGCCGGCAGCGCCGACGGCGCGGGCGGCCAGGCCCGCTTCAATGGTCCGTCCGATCTCGCCGTCGACGGGGCCGGCAACGTTTTCGTGACCGATACCAACAACCAGACCATCCGCAAGGTCACGCCTGCCGGGGTCGTCAGCACGTTCGCCGGCCTCGCCGGCGCCACCGGTTCCACCGACGGCACCGGCAGCGCGGCGCGCTTCGACAATCCCACCGGTATCACCATCGATTCCGCGGGCAATCTGTACGTCGCCGACACCGACAACCACACCATCCGCAAGATAGCGCCCACCGGCGTGGTCACCACCGTCGCCGGCCG
>JBJKRD010000493.1:0-7575 GCA_046704925.1 Opitutaceae bacterium
TACCGCCGGCGCGACCACCGGTGGCATGACCGGCTCGGCACCCGCCGCGGGCGGGGACGTCTCCGCCCCGGCCGGCGCCGCGGCCAGAGCCGCACCCGCCACGACAGGAGCCGCGACCGCCGCCGCCACCGGCGCGGGCTTAACTCCGTTCCGACGCATGCTCAGAATCAGGGCGTAGATCACCATGCCGAGGCCCAACACGCCGATCACCATGTGCACCATCAGCGCCACGAGCGGAACCAGGTAGAGAATCCCGACGACAAGTCCGCCAATGATCACCGCGACCGCCGGGTGGGACAGTGCACCCGCCGCCTTGGTGCCGGTGAATCGCCGACCTAACCACGCGAGCATTGCCGCCCTTCCAAAGAGACGGCAGACCATCAGGCCGACCCCAAGGATAGGCACCACGATCACCCCGATGCCGGTGATCGCCAGTAGGAGAAAGACGAGCGGCATGGCGAGCATCGTCAGCAAGGCCGCCAGAATTGTCTGCCCGGGCCGCTGTTCGAGCGTCTCGGCGCACTTCTCGATGCCCCGGCGAGCGACGAGCGCCAGGAATACATAGAAGGCCAGGAAGGCCAGGGCCACGAGCCAAGCCCAGCCGGCTCCGCCGGCAAACGAAAGCAGGCGACCCTTGAACAAGGCCGATTTGACCCACGCCAGGCCCCAACTGATCGCCGGCAGGCGCACCTGTTGCACACTCCCGTGCACGACCGCCGACGGATTCCTCGTCAGACTGCCACCGACCACCACGATCTGGCCGTTGACCACCGCATCGGGTCCCAATTTGACGTCCCCGCCGACCGCAACGACGTCACCGCCGATGTGGCCGTTGACCGTGACACTGCCTCCGACCGCCACCGCCTGATCTCCCACCGACCCGTTGATAGTCAGACTGCCGAGCACCGCCACCGCCTGGTCACCAACCGTGCCGTTGACGATGGTGTCTCCCTTGACCGAAACCGCCTGATCGGCGACCCGCCCGTCGATTGTGTTGTCCCCGAAAATCGCCACCGCCTGGTCCACGGTCTCGTCGCTGGCGACCTGAATATCCTGAAGAAACATCACCCGCTCGTTGCCGGTGTACTGCGAGGTCCCGTGCCGTCGGGTCCGCGGGCGTTCGGCTGCCCGGCTCTCCTTTTCGACCGATCCGGTCTGCTTCCCGGCCGCGGCGGGAGCTTCCGTATCCAGCCGACGCAATTCCGCGCGCTCCGGAGCGGCGGGTCCCTGCGTCTCTTCCGCCGCCGGTTCGGGAGGTTCCGCGGCTGGTGCGGGCACGGCGGTCGGCGCCTCGGTCGTTACCTGGGCCGGTGCGGGCGCCGCAGCCGCCGGCGGAGCCATCGTGCTGGCCGGCTCGGCCGCCGGTGGGCTCGCCGTGGTCCCGGGGGGAGCCGACGGCTCCTCGCCTTGCAGGGTCAGTGCAAACGTCAGGGTCAGCGCCGCCAAGGCGCCCCAGATGCTGTGCAGAAGTCGGTGTTTCATAAGCTGAAGCAGGTTGAGGTAACGAAGCTGGTTCATCTATCGACGGTACCAAAGGGTCCGGTAGGCGGCGGCGCCCAACCCGAAGAGCATCGCGTAGAGCCCGGCCACAAACGCGACCAAGGCGTAGAGCCACCAGGAAGGAATATGGCGCATCACCAACGCTCCGAAGTCGCGGATGCCGCGCCCGATGCCCACCACCCGATCCACAAGATCCTGCACCGGCGCCAGGGTATGCTGCAATTGGCTGAAATCCACGTTCCCCTGCCAGTGAATTTGGAGGCCCACGAACACGAAGAGGCCGACGAGCCCCGTACAAAGGACTAGGAAACCGGCGCGCACCGATTGCGGCCAATAGCTCCACGATTTGTGCCACCAGGGTATGGTCGCCTGGCGCTCAATTGCGGCCCGGACCCGCGCCTCCAGGCTGGCGGGCGCCCGGCGGTCCGGCAGCGAACGCAGCGCCTGGTGCACCAGTTTTTCCAACTGCTCTGGATTCATGCGTTCCATGGCCAATTCCTTTCCGGGTTCAGGCTTCAAATTTTTCGTGGCTCGCACCCGTGCGCATCAACACGCCCGCCAGGGCCTCACGACCGCGCATGATGTCGGTTTTCACCTTGCTGAGCGACACGCCGAGCCGTTGGGCGATCGCGTCATAGGGCTGGTCCTCAAAGTGAAAAAGCACCAGAGGCACCCGCTGGTGCTCGGGCAGTCTTTCGAGCGCCCGCTCCACCCAGGCCCGGCGATCATTCTGATTGAGCCCCTCGAGAAAGTTGTCCGCTGACGCGAACTCGACCGGCCGTTCGTCATCGTCGGCCTCGTCGCCGTGGCGGGTGATCTCCGAAAAGAAACGCCAGCGCTTCCGATAACGCTGCAGATGATTGATGCTCAGGTTGGTCGTGACCGTCTTGAGCCAACCGCCGGCCGTGACGCTCCCGCAAAGGTTGTCCCAGTGTTCGTAGGCCTTCAGGAACACCTCCTGGGAGATGTCCTCGGCTTGCGATTCGTTGCCCAGCAATCGCACCGCCGTCGTGTAGACCATGTCCTGATAGTTGCGCATAAACGTGGTGAAATCGATCGGAGTCGTCACTCCTTCTTCGGTCGCTTTCACTGTTTTGTCTTCGTTCACGCGCAGAACACGGCGGGAAAGCCCAAGGTCGCAGGAATATAGGAAGCCGGCGGACGGAAAGCGGACGGGAAAGCCGTCCCACCTCTGCCACATAACGCCGGCGCTGCCAAGGGATAAGCTTCCATTCATCAACAATCTGCCGACCTTGCCCGCCGCCGGGGATGGCGCATACTGCGGAAAACAACGGCGCTTGCGCCCAACTCAAAGCCAACCTCCTCCATGGCCAAGTCCACAGTCTGGTCTCCCACCCCCGTCCCGTCGGCCGGCTTTCTGCCGGTCGATGCCGAACTTGAAGCGGCCGTCCGCGCGAAAGGCGAAGCGCTCTTTGCGCTCATGGACGCCCATCCGGTCCCGGGCATCCTTTCCAAGAAAGGCGCCTACGCGCGCCTGATGGAATGGGCCATGAAGGATCCGGCGTTCAAGACCCAACTCTTCCGTTTTGTCGACGTGCTGCCCGCCCTGGACTCCTCCGGCGAAATCGTCCGGCACCTCCAGGAATACCTGGGCGACCGGGCGGTGGAACTCCATCCGGCCCTCAAGACCGGTCTCGCGGCCGCCTCGCTCGCCCCGGCCCTCGTCGCCGGTCCGGTGAAGGCCCAGGTGCTCGACATGGCCCGCCAGTTCGTCGCCGGCCGCGGCCCCGAGGACCTGGTCAAGCAACTCCGCCGCAACGCCAAGCTCGGCCTGGCCACCACCATCGATCTCCTGGGCGAGGTGGTCGTCAGTGAAGCCGAGGCCGATGAATTTCTGCGCCGTAATCTCGAGGTGCTCGATACGGTTGCCGAGGCCCTCCGGCGGGAGCCCGACGCAGGATTCAGTGACATGGGGCCCGACGGTCCCCTGCCCCGCCTCAACCTTTCCGTCAAGATCTCGGCGCTGACGCCCGACATCCGGCCGGCCGATCCGGAGAGCAGCATCGCCGCTCTCAAGCAACGGCTGCGCCCGGTCTTGCGCCGTGCGACCCAGGCCGGCGCGTTCATCAATTTCGACATGGAAAGCTACCGGTTGAAGGATATCACCCTGGCGCTGTTCCGGTCGATTCTGGACGAGGAGGAATTCCACCGCCAGCCCGCGGTCGGCATCGCCCTCCAGGCGTACCTGCGGGACAGTGAGAGCGACCTGCGCGGCTTGATCGATTGGGCCCGCGCCCGCGGACGTCCGCTCACCGTCCGCCTCGTCAAGGGCGCCTATTGGGACTACGAGACCATCCAGGCGCAACAGCGCGGCTGGCCGGAGCCGGTATGGGCGCACAAGCCGGAAAGCGACGCCAATTTCGAGAAGCTCTCGGCCTTGCTGCTGGAAAACATCGACCTCGTCACCCCAGCCTTTGCGTCCCACAACGTCCGCTCCTGCGCCCACGCCATCGTCCAGGCGGAGCGCCGCGAGATCGATCCGCGGGCGTACGAATTCCAGGCGCTGTACGGCATGGCCGACGAGCTGAAGGCGGCGCTCGTCGCCACCGGACACCGGGTGCGCGAGTACTGTGCCGTCGGCGAATTGCTGCCGGGCATGGCTTACTTTGTGCGCCGCCTGCTCGAGAACACCTCCAACGAGGGATTCCTGCGCCAGAAGAACACCGGCGAGGCCACGGGGGCACAGTTGCTGTCCAATCCGGTCGAACTGCTCAAGAGTGCCGAAGGTCGAGTGGCGAATGTCGATTCGGCGTCGATCCATTCGGCAATCGACAATCGGCAATCGGCCTTCCGCAACGCACCCTGCACCGACTTCACCCGGCCAGCGGGCCGCGACCGCCAGCGAACGGCCATCCAGACGCTGCGAACGCGCCTCGGCCAGAAGTGCCCCTTGATCATCGGCGGCCGAAAAATCGGCGACCGCGAGTACGTGCCCTCGGTGAATCCGGCCCGGCCCGCCGAGATCGTCGGCTACTGGGCCAAGGCCACCCTGGCCGACGCGGAGGCCGCCATTGCCGCGGCCCGCGCCGCCTTTCCCGCGTGGCGCGCCGCCTCCGCCGCCACCCGGGCCCAGGTGCTTGATCGCGCTGCCGACCTGCTTGAGGAGCGGCGCTTTGACGTCAACGCCCTCCTCATCCTCGAAGCGGGCAAACCCTGGGCCGAGGCCGATGCCGACACCTCCGAGGCCATCGACTTCTGCCGATTCTATGCCGCCGAGATGCGCCGGCTCGGCCGGCCCGAGATCACCCAGGCCATTCCCGGCGAACACTGCACGCAAACGTGGACCCCGCGGGGCGTGGCGGTGTCGATCGCCCCGTGGAACTTCCCACTCGCGATTCTGACCGGCCTCACGGTGGCGCCCCTCGTCGCCGGCAACGCCGTCATCATGAAGCCGGCCAAGCAAACTTCGGTCATCGGCGCCCTGTTGATGAATGTCCTCATCGAGGCGGGCGTGCCGCCCGGCGTCCTGAACTACCTCCCCTGCGTCGGCGCCGAGGTCGGCGGTCATCTGGTCGCCCATCCCGGGGTCGACGCGATCGCCTTCACCGGCTCGCGCGCCGTCGGCTGCAAGATCTGGCAGGTCGCCGGCCACACGCCGCCCGGCCAGGCCAATCTCAAGAAGGTGGTGTGCGAGATGGGCGGCAAGAATGCGCTCGTCGTCGACAACGACGCCGACCTCGACGAAGCCATCGCCGCCGCCCTCTACAGCGCCTTTGGATACAGCGGCCAGAAGTGCTCCGCGCTCTCCCGGCTGATCGTGCTCGGCGGAGTCTACGAGCGATTCCTCGACCGTTTTCTCGCCGCGTGCGCGACGGTGCCCGTCGGCGATCCCGCGGAGCCGGGCACGGTTGTCGGCCCGGTCATCGACACCGACGCCCGGCGCAAGATTCTCGGCTACATCGAGCAGGGCCAAAAGGAGGCGCGGCTGGCCTGGCAGGCGCCGATCCCCGCCGAACTGGCTGCCAGCGGCGGTTACTACGTTCCGCCGACCGTTTTCGTCGACGTTGCGCCCGAACACGTCGTCGCCCGCGAGGAAATCTTCGGGCCCGTCGTCGCGGTCCTGAAAGCCCGCGACCTTTCAGAGGCCTTCGCGCTGGCCAACGGCGCCGATTATGCGCTTACCGGCGGCCTCTTCTCCCGCAGCCCCAGCGCCCTCGAGCGCGCCCGGCGCGAGTTTCTCGTCGGCAACCTTTATCTGAATCGCGGCATCACCGGCGCCATCGTGGAGCGGCAGCCCTTCGGCGGCTTCAAGATGTCCGGCGGCGGCACCAAGGCCGGCGGGAGGGACTACCTGCAGAACTTCCTGTTTCCGCAGGTGACCGCCGAGAACACGCTGCGGCGCGGATTCACGCCGCCGGAGGAATGAGCCAACCGGCCACCGCCATGTCGCCGCCGGACGCGGGATACCTCCCCGCCGGCCCGCGCCGGCGGGCGACTTCGCCCGCCCCTCCCGTGTCATGACCATCGTGACGATCCTCGTCTGGTCCCTCACCGTGCTGCTGCTCCTGGCCGGCTTCGTGGGGGTGCTGGTGCCACTCTTGCCGGGCACGACGCTGATCCTCGTCGGCGTGGTTGTGCACAAGTTGCTGCTGCCGGCCTCGATCTCCTGGGCCATGGTCGGTTGGATCGCCTTTTTCTGGCTGCTGTCGCTGGCGCTGGACATCGGCGGCGTGATGATCGGGACGCGGCTGGGCGGCGGCACCAAGTGGGGCATGGCGGGCGCCGGCGGCGGCGCCATGATCGGCGCGTTCGTGTCACTCCCGGCCCTGCTCCTCGGCACCATGCTCGGGGCGGTGCTTGCGGAGCGCCTCGCCCACAAGCGCGACCTGCGGGAGACGCTGCGCGCCGGTTTGGGCGCCGGCGTCGGATTTTTTCTCGGCTTTCTCGGCCGCCTGCTCTGCGCCGTGACGATGATCGGCTTTTTCGTGCTCGCGAATCTGCGGGCCTGAGCGCGCCCAGACCCTAGCCGGCCGGTGCCGACACCGTGGCCGCACCCGCCGTCGACGGCGCGCCGTCGAGGCGATCGATCAGCATTTCGCGCTCACGGACCAGTTCCGGGGGCAGCCGGTCGCGCAGCAACTGAAAAAGCTCCTGCTGTTCGTCGAGTTCGCGCGACCAGGCCGCGCGATCCAGAGCCATCACCTCGTCGAATTGTTTGCGGGAGAAGTCGAGGCCCCGCCACTCGATGCTCTCGTAGGCCGGCACCCAGCCGACCGGCGTTTTGACGGCTTCGGCCCGACCGCGAACGCGATCCACGATCCACTTGAGCACGCGCATGTTTTCGCCAAAGCCCGGCCAGAGGAACCGTCCGCCGCCGTCCTTGCGGAACCAGTTCACATGAAACACGGCCGGCGGTTGCCGCACCGCGGTCCGCATCGCCAGCCAGTGGCCGAAGTAATCGCCCATGTGATATCCCGCGAACGGCAGCATGGCCATGGGATCGCGGCGCACCTTGCCGACCGTGCCGGCCGCCGCCGCCGTCATCTCCGAGCCCATGGTGGCGCCGACGTACACGCCGTGGGTCCAGTCGAAGGCCTGAAACACCAGCGGCATGGTGGTGGCGCGCCGCCCGCCGAAAATGAAGGCGCTGATCGGCACCCCTTCCGGCTTCTCCCAGTCCGGGTCGATCGTCGGGCATTGGGCCGCCGGCGCGGTAAAGCGCGCATTGGGATGTGCCGCCTTGGCGCCGGTCTCGCAAGCGATCGCCGGGGTCCACCTCCGGCCCTGCCAGTCCACGCCCTCCGCCGGGGGTTCCGCGGTCATGCCCTCCCACCACACCCCGCCCGCCGGTGTCAGCGCCACATTGGTGAAGATGCTGTTGCGCGAGAGCGACTCCATCGCATTGCGATTCGTCCGGTCCGAGGTCCCCGGCGCGACGCCGAAGAACCCCGCCTCCGGGTTGATGGCATACAGGCGCCCGTCCGCGCCCGGTTTGATCCACGCGATGTCGTCGCCCACCGTCCAGATCTTCCATCCGGCAAAGGTTGCCGGGGGAATCATCATGGCGAAATTGGTTTTGCCGCACGCGCTCGGAAATGCCGCCGCGACATAGGT
>JBJKRD010000494.1:0-5386 GCA_046704925.1 Opitutaceae bacterium
CGCCCGAGGTGGTGGCGACGCGACCCGGGCCTGTGGCGGGTGTGGGGAATCGCGGGGGCGGTGGCGAGCGTGGCCGCCTACCTGCTGGAGTATTTCCCCTCGCATCTCGGCTTCCGCCTCGAGGTGAACCACCCGTTGTATGCGCTCGCGTGGCTGGGCGGCGGCGAGTTGTTGTGCCGCCTGGGCCGGTTGCGCGCGGAGCGGGGCTGGACCTTTGGCCGGCGCGACGTGGGGGTGGCGCTGCTGGCCGTGGCGGCGGTGGCCGTGCTGCCGGCCGTAATCCTGCTCACGAAGGAGCGGACGTTCCTGGTGACCAACCGGTTTGTCTGGCTGTTGGGCACGCAGGATGTCGCCGAGGGTCAGAGCATCGGCGCCTTCCTGGGGCGGACCGGGATCAGCCTGGCGACCCTCGCCCGGGCCCTGCCGCTGCTGCTGGTCCTCGCGCCGCTCGCCGGGCTCGCCCAGCGAAACCTGCCGCGGCTCTGGAAGGTCCAGTTGACGCTCGCGCTGGCCCCGGCCGTCCTGTACCTGGCGCTGGCGGTGCGGGAGATTCGCTGGTGGGGCCAGGAGTACGGGTTGTTGTTTGTGGCGCTGGCGACCTCGCTGGCGGCCTGGGGCCTGGTTCCGGAACGCCGCCGCGCCGCCCGCGCCGGGGCGGTGGCGGCCGCGCTGCTCCTGCTCCCCGGGGCCGTCATCCTGGTGCGAAACGCGGCCCGGTCCGCGGGCCCGTCGCAAAGCGACCTGGAGAGCCTGGCGGTGCGGGACGTGGCGCATTGGCTCTGCCTTCGGGCGGACCCCGCGAAAACCGTGGTGGCCAGCACGCCGGCTACGACCAACGACCTGATCTTCCACGGCGGCTTCCGGGGGCTGGGCACGCTTTACTGGGAAAACACCGAGGGCTTCAAACACGCGGCCGCCATCTTCTCCGCCTCCTCGCCGGACGCGGCCCGGACGTTGGTCCGCCGCTATGGCGTGACTTACATCGTGCTGGTGTCGTGGGATCCCTACGCGACGGAGATGGTGCGCTTCTACCGGGACCTGACGCCGGCGCAACCGACGCCGGACGACGCGTTCATCGTCGGCCTGCTGCACGGGCGTGGTCTGCCGCCCTGGTTGCGGCTCATTCCCTACCGGCTGCCCGACAATCCCGCCCTGAAAGGGCAGACCGTGCTGGTGTTTGAGGTGACGTCGGAACAATCGCCGGCCGAGATGACCGTCCACTTGGTGGATTACCTGATGGAAATGGGCCGGCCGGACCTCGCCCGCTCGCGGGCGCCATGGCTCGCCCGGTTTCCGCATGAGCTGGCGGCGGAAGTGATGCTGGCCTACTTCGAGGGGAGTGCCGGGGAGGCGGAGGCGTTCGCCAACACCATGCAATCGGTGGTGACGGATCTGCCGCAGGCGGCGTCGCTAAACCTCGAAGATCGCATCCGGCTGGCCTTCGTCCTGGCCGCCGGCGGACGGGGGGACCTGGCGCGCGAGCAGTTGGGCGGTTGCTTTGCCGCGTTGACGGAACCGGCCCTGCGCGGGCTCACCCCGGGCTCGCTGCGCGACCTGCTCGTGCTGAGCGGAAAGCTCGGCATGGAGATCACCGATCCCCGCCTGCGCCGTCTGGCCGCAACCTTGCTGCCGCCCTTCATGCGCGGGGGCCCCTGATCGCCGGGCGCCCCGGGAACCTCTCGCTCAGCCCGCCGCCGGGGCGGGCGGCCGCTCGCGCGGAACCGCCACGAGCGCCTCGGACGGAATCCCAAACGGTGCGACCACGTGCCGGTGAACGATCTGCCACCGGTCGCCGGCGAACGGCGCGAGGCGGATCGGCCGGCAGCCGCCGACCAGCGCCGGCCGCCAGCGATACAGGCGCATCCAGCATCCGGCCATCAGGCGGGACCAGGGCCCAACGCCAAAGGTCAGGCTGGCGATGCCGAGGCGTCCGCCCGGCGAGAGGACGCGGCGGGCCTCGGCGAAGAAGCCGCGGATGTCTTCCTCGGGCAGCAGGTCCAGCACATAGGTGGTGAGCACGCGGTCGATCGAGTGGTCCGCGACCGGGAAGCGGAGCGAACCGTCGGTGAGGTGGATCGCGACCCGGTCGCCAAAGCGGGCGAGACGGGCGCGAGCCAGGTTCACCATGACCGGACTCAAATCCACACCCGTATACGCCGCGGCGGGCCCGAGCCGGCCCTGCAGCAGGCGTTCGGCCAGACGGCCGGTGCCGCAGCCGAATTCGAACACGGAGGCCGCGTCGGCGAGCGCCGCGTTCGCCAGCAGCCGGTCGACGGCCCGGTCCTCGTAGAAGGCCTGCATATCCTGCCGGGCACCAAACCGGTCATACCAGGCCCGGATCTCGTCGCGCGCGAGCGGCATGGCAGGCCATGATTGCCGCCGCCGCCCACCGGTCAACCGCCGTCCGCCTCCGGCAGATAATCCTCGCGCACCGGGGAGAACACCTCGACGACCACGGAATCTTCGCGCACCTGGACGCCGTGCTCCACGCCCCCGGGAATCATCCAGGAAACCCGCGGACCGAGTTCGTGTTCAATCCCGGCGATGGTCATCACGAGGCGCCCCGTGACAAGGTAACCGGTCTGCTCCTGCGGGTGACGGTGAAGCGGAATCACCGCGGCGCGCGCGAGCCGGAATTCGGCGAGCAGGGTGTGCGGCCCGTGGACCGCCGTCCGGCGGCGCACCCCGGGCAGCGCGGGAACGAAACCTGCCGGGCCGGCGCGCCGGACCCGGTACGCGGTTGGCGCGGGTGACGATTTCATGGATCGGTTATCCGGCCTTCCGGGGCGGACGGGCAAGGTCCAAATCGGACGCGGGGGCCGGCCGAAACCCCCGGCGGCGGGAAACGGGCGGCCGCCACTGCGGCAAGAAGTGCGCAGCAACAAACGGGGCCGGATGGTCCTTTTCTTGATCCGCGATCGGTGCAGGCTTGGGGCCAAGGGACCCACCCCAAAACTCGAAAGGAACCCCATGCAAAAGCTCCTGATTATCGGGGGCGCAGCGGGATTGATCGCTGGCGGCGCTTTGTTGTCCGCCGGTCTGGCCCGAATGGGCGAGCGTCCGGCGAAACTCACCTGGCGCGACCCTGAGATCAAATCCGCGCTGATGACCCTCGGCTACAAGGTCTACGGCAACCCCCGGGTTGAATTCGGTCGTCACTACCTGTCGAAGGTCGTGTTCAAGAACACCGGGGAGCATCCGGTCACGGATTTCTCCATCAGCTACAAGATCGACGACCAAATCCCGTGGACCGATCCTGAGGAACTCCATGAGATCCCCGGTGGGTTCACCGTGGTGAAGTTGTTCTATCCGAAACTGCCGCCGACCGTGACCAAGATCCGCAACGCCACCAACGCGACCTTCCGCTTCAAGATCGCCTGGAAGGAGGAAGGGCGGCCGCACGAGGAGTCGTTCGCGCGCGACGTCATGCTGCGGGGCATCAACGAGCTCATCGGCGGCGACATGCCCGCGGCCGAGTACCGCAGCTGGTTCGACTCGGAAAGCGCGTTCCCCTTCGCGGTCTGCATGGTCACGCCCAACGATCCGGTCGTGAACCTGTACTCCTCCGAGATCACCCGGCTGGCCGGCGGCACCACCGCCGGGATCAAAGGCGGGGCCGAGGAGGCCGTGCGCCTCTGCCGGATCATCTACGACTACATGCTCGCGACGGGGCTGCGTTACACGGGCGACCAGGGCGTGCCGGCAGAGTTCGACAACATCAGCACCTACGTGCAGACGGTCCGCATGCCGCGCGACGTCATCCAAAACGACCAGGGCCTTTGCATCGAGCTCGCGATTCTCTGGAGTTCCGTCCTGGAACACCTCGGCCTGGACAGCACGATGATCTTCATCCCCGGCCACGTGTTCGTGATCGCGTATTCGGAGAGACTGAACATCCCCTTCGAAGGGGGGATGCCGATCGAATGCACGGCGGTGACGCCCCGGGCGGTCGAGGATGTCCTGGTGGCGTTCAAGATTCGCGAGAAGGAAACCGGTGAGCCGGTGTCGTTCGACGAGTCGGTCGCCATGGCCCGCCGGGAGTGGGCGGGGGCCCAGCGGGACGGCAAGTTCATCAAGGTGCCCGTGAAGGCGCTGCAATTGGCCGGGTATGTGGCCCCGGAAATGGCGGACGTCGATCTGGACAAGCTGAGGGAGACTCTGCGGAAGCGACTGCCTGAGCGCCTCCAGAACGACTACGAGCACAATCCCCCCCCGGATCCGCCTCCCGAACCCCTCCCGCCGCCGAACGGCCTTGCCACCTGGCGGCATCCGCAGGGTCTTGCGACCGTTTCCGTGCCCGCCGATTTCATATCGCTGATGCAGCCGGGGGTGACGCCGGGCTTCGTCTTGTTCTCGGCCGGCAATCCTGCCACCGGGGTGAGCTGCGATGTCATGCAGATCACCGGGACCCAGGACCCGGGTCAGGCGATCAACTACGTCGCGGGGGTGTACGGGCAGATGGGCGCCATGATCCGCGTCGAAACCACCAGTCCCCCGGGCGCCGGCGGCGTAGTGACCTTCGGGGGCACGACGACCTCGGCGAACGCCATGGTCCGCTGGATTTGCCTGGCCAAGCCCGTCCCGGGCGGGGTGGTGCTCGTGTCGGCGGGCGCGAACCCCATGGCGTGGGTGGCGCAAAACGCCGCGATCAAGGCGATCCTGGCCTCCGTCACCTTCCGCTGAACCCCCGGCTCCCGATCCTCCCATGAAAACCCGTTTTCTACTCCTCCTCGCTGTCGTGGCGCTGATCCCGGCCTGGCGGTCCGCCGTGGCGCAGGTTCCCGCCAAATCCATCGACATCATCCAGGAAGTCCACCCGGACGGCGCGGTCGACCTCACGTTTCAACTGGCGTTCGACGCGCTGCCGTGGGCCGTCTGGAAGAACCAGGTGGGCGACGATCCGGCCCGCCTGCGCGGCCTGATGCGGTACCAATTCGCGGCGTACGTGATCGATGACTTCAAGTTTCAGAAGGACGACCTCAACCGCACCGCGAAGATTTCGATGCACAGTCCGGCCGGACCAGAGCTGCGGAAGGATGGACGCCTGGAAATCGGCGTCGAGCCGTGGCTGCGGTTGATCAACCACGCGGGCCGCGAATGGTTCTTCAGCGGCAACAACCCGGCGGCCGGCAACCAGCAGAACACGGTGAAGATCGTCTTCCCCGTGAACACGGTGGAAGCCGCCCTGGTCAATGCCGGGACCCCCGATCAGGCGCTGGTCTATGGCCTCCAGGCGCCGGCGGGCCGCTCGCGCCTCCTGCTCTGGGCCGGACTCGTGGTACTGGTCCTGGGGGCGGCCGGGCTGGTATTGGGACTCCTCCCGCGCAAGGCCACGGCAACACCGGCCGGCTGACCGCCCGGACTGCGAAGGCGGGCAACCCCGTCG
>JBJKRD010000495.1:0-3536 GCA_046704925.1 Opitutaceae bacterium
GCCCAACGGGGACATCTTCATCGCCGAAACCCGCGAAGGGCGCATTCGCGTGCTGCGGGCCCCGGACGGCGCCGAGGCGCCGACGGAAAATGTCGTGTATGCCGGGGGGCTGCGCGGTCCGTTCGGCATCGCGTTCTACCCCGGCGGCGGCGACCCGCAGTGGCTCTACGTGGCCACGCTGAACTCCCTGGTGCGCTACCCGTATCGCAACGGCGATCTCCACGCGCGCGGGCCGGCGGAGACGATCATCCCTCAGCTTGCCGCCACCACCGGCGGACACACCACCCGCGACGTCGTGTTCTCGGCCGACGGCCGCCGGATGTACATCTCCGTCGGCTCCGGCTCGAATGTCGCGGAGGGCATGCCGGTCAAGAACGCCGCCGAGGTCCGTGCCTGGGAGGCGACGCACGCCCTGGGGGCCGCGTGGGGCTACGAGACCGGCCGCGCCGACGTGCTGGTCGCCGACCCGGACGGGAGCGGCCTGCGCGTGTTCGCAACCGGCATCCGCAACGCCGTCGGCCTGGCGATCAATCCCGTCACGGGCGACCTCTGGGCCTCGACCAACGAGCGCGACGGGCTGGGCGACGATCTGGTCCCGGACTACCTCACCCACGTCCGGGAGGGCGGATACTACGGCTGGCCGTGGTATTATCTCGGCAACCACGAGGATCCGCGGCACGCGGGCGAGCGGCCGGATCTCGCCGGCCGGGCAATCGTGCCGGATGTGCCCGTGCAGGCGCACTCGGCGACGCTGCAAATGACCTTCTATCCGCTTGAGGTCTCGGGACCGTCCGCGTTCCCCCCGGAATACCGCGGGGACATCTTCGCCGCTTTCCACGGATCGTGGAACCGGACCGGACGGACGGGCAGCAAGGTCGTGCGCGTGCATCTGCGCGACGGCGTGCCGGTGGGCGGCTACGAGGATTTCCTCACCGGATTCGTGATCGACGACCGCGAGGTCTGGGGCCGGCCGGTCGGCGTGACCGTTGCGCACGACGGCGCCCTGCTCGTGACCGACGACGCCAACGGCACGCTCTGGCGGATTTCCCACGCGGGCGCGACGCGTTAGCGCGCATCGGCGCGGATCAATCCCGCCCAGACCATCCTCGCGTCGGCCGCCCGGCGCCGCGGCTCAGAAATAATTCACCGCGGGCCAGCTTTGGATGCCCGCAATCGTCCGCTTCACGGCCCGGAACGCCTCGCCGTCGATCTTCTTGGGGTCTTTGCCGCCGTTGAAGAGAATGACCCAGTCGACGTCCGGCGCCTGATGGCCGAAATAGGTGTTGGCGCCCCCACCGCCCAACTCGCCATCCTTCGCGTAGCACACCCCGGCCGGAGTCGTCTCAACGACATCCCAGCCAAGGCCAAACCAAGTGCCGCTGCTGCGCGCCCCCCGGGCGGGCTGCGCCACCATCGCCTGCTGCATGGCCGACGAGAGCAACGGCGAGCCCCGCGTGCCGTCCACCGCCGTCAGCAGGCGGACGAGATCGAGGGCCGAGGTCACCCAGCCGCCCGCGGCGATGACCGACGCCGGCTTGTGGTGCTGGTTCTCGACCCTGCCGTTCGGCCGGTAGCGCCGCGCCTCGGTTGGCGCGTAATTGGCGTTGCTGAGGGTCAACTGGTCGGTGATCCCGACGGGATCGAAAACGAGGTCGCGGACCGCGTCCTCGTATGACTCATGGCCGGCGTTGGCCAGCACGACCCCCAGCACGACGTAGCCGAGGTTGCTGTACTCGGCCCTGGATTCCGGCGCATACTCCAGCGGTCGCGCCAGGTTCCGCTTGACCAGCTGATCGGACGTCAGGTGATCCTCCTGCTTGCGGTCGTACGACACGCGTTGCAGGCCGCTCTCGTGCTCGAGGAGGACCCGCAGGGTCACGTTGAGGAAGCGCGGATCGATGCGCCGGCGCCGCGGCAGCGCATCGGCCGGCAGCCGGTCGACCACCTTGTCATCGAGCGCCAGGCGACCCTGGTCCACCAGCCGGAGCAACGCGAGGGAGGTCATCGTCTTCGAGACCGAGGCGAGCGAGAACTCAGTGGTCCGGGCGTCGACGGCCTTGCGGATCGAAACATCCGCCAGCCCGTAACCCCGCAGCAGGACCAAGTGTCCGTGCTTGGCCACGGCGAGAGCTCCGCCCGGGATTTCATGATTCTCCATGAACCGGGTCATCATGGTGTCGAAGGCCCCCAATCCGGGGCCGCGCGGACCGCGCGCGGCGGGAGTGGCGGGCAGGCACGGAGTCGCGCCGACCACCAGTGCCGTCAGCACGGCAAGAGGTCGGATCATCGGCATAAGCTTGGTCGCGCGCGGGGACATGCTGCGCCCCGCGCCGGGGGTTGGGGGATCAAGGACTGAGCGCGGCCGCAAACGTACGAAGATACGGTCGGTGCGCAACCGGAGCCGGGGATTTTCCAGCGCGATCAGCGGCCCCCCCCCGGGGCGGGGCGATGGCCGCCGCCGGGGTGCGCCCGTCACTCCATCGCGCTATACACCCACCAGCGATGGGCCGAACGGGGCTGGCGCTCGCAATAGATTTTCAGCTCGAGGCCGCCGGTCGTGACGATCCGCCACCAATGCCGGCGCAGATAGGTCTGGGCGTCGGGGCCGCGCCGGCCGCGTTCGGGTCCGGCCTCCCGCCATTGCGCCAGCACCCGGGCCACCTCGTGGACGCGGTCGTCCCAGGCGAACCGTCGCGGGAGAGCAGGCACGCCCGCGGCCATCCCCGCGGCATCGAACGCCTCCGGATCCGGCACCAACGGCTCGCTGACGAAGCGCTCGTGCATGCCGGCTGTTCTTCCCTTTTCCCGCGACAAGGGCAACGCCAGGCCGCGCGGTGGAACACCGGCCGCCCTGTCTGTCGCGGTTGGCTTCGGGTTTCTGCAACCACCGCCGAGTCGGACGCCGCACGAGGCGAACACCGGAAAATCCGCCCGCCGCTTGCGAAGCCTTCGTTGCCACCTAGGTTGAATTCTCCACGCTTTGGCCCTTGGAACGGCGGTCCGGCGCAGCGCCGTTCTTTCACCCCAAAAACACGACCGTCATGCCCAAATATGTCATCGAGCGCGAAATTCCCGGGGCGTCCAAGCTCACCGGCGAGCAGTTGAAAGGTATTTCTCAGAAATCCTGTGACGTCCTGAGAAAGATGGGATCCGAAATCCAGTGGATTCAAAGTTACGTCGCCGGGGACAAGATCTACTGCGTGTACATCGCGCCCAACGAAGAGATGGTTCGTGAACACGCCCAGAGAGGCGGATTTCCCGCCAATCGGGTGTCGAAAGTGTCGCGGATCATCGACCCGACCACGGCGGAAGTCTGATTCCCGCTCCGGCGGTTTCATGGGGACGCGACGCCCCCGTCGCGCGCGGGAAAACAAATCGTCGACAGAGACGACTCCCGCCACTCGCCAGAAACGAGCGCAGCCCCGCGCCGCAGCGGCGTCCCGTCTGCGCATCATGCCTGACCACGAGCATCCGCTCCGTGGCGCAGGCCTCCGGCCTGCGTGCTCAAGTTGACCGGTCCAGACGCAGCCGGGACG
>JBJKRD010000496.1:0-4114 GCA_046704925.1 Opitutaceae bacterium
GAGCGACTCTACGCGACGGCCCGGGCCACGGCATTTCCAACCCGGGCCGAGGGCCACGGGCTGCCGGTCCTGGAATCGCTGTGGCGCGGCCGGCCGTGCGTCTGCAGCGACCTGCCGGTCTTGCGGGAAGTCGCGACGGACGGCGGCTGCCTGCTGGCCGCGGCAAACGACGCCACCGCGTGGGCGACCGCCCTGCGGACCGTGCTGACGGACGACGGCGCATGGCGGCGGCTGGCGGGCGAGGCGACGACGCGGCCGTTGCCGACCTGGGCGGACACCGCGCGGACCCTGCTGGCCGGGCTGGCGTAGACGAAGGCGTTTCTCACGGGAGGGAGCAGAGGAGACAAGACGCTGGGTCGGCCAGGTCGAAAGAGAGAGTGCAAATACCCGAGCCGGCACGCCACGCCGAATCGACGGACGCTCGAGACTCTCCGCCGTCTCCCGCCGATGCAGGGATCTCAGCCCGTGGCGGGCGTTGTCCCGGGTGCCAGCACCGGACGGGAACGCCAGGCCGCGACGGCCACGCTGAAAATCAGGATGCCGAGCACGCCGCAGCCCGCCTCGGTGAACAGCATCCCGCGCGGACCGAGGCGGGTGTCGGCGGCGGCGAGGAAGAGGCCCATGTACCAGATCGGGAAATTGGAGAGCGACGCGTAGCCGTTGTACTTGGTCGCGGCATTGCCGGCGCCGATGGTGTCGAGGACCAAGCCGGAAAACGCGGCATAACACATTCCCATGACGAACGCGTAGGCGAGGTTGAAGGCGACGTAGACGAAGGACACGGCCGGCATCAGGGCCATGAGGGCGGTGGTCGATGCCATGAGCCCGCCGTACACGGCGTAGGCGTTGCGCGCGCCGATGAACCGGCAGCCGTAGCCGCCGGCGAGGCAGCCCACCATGGACACCACGCCGGTAAGGAGGCCCTGCACCAGGGCGACCTCGCTCACGCCGGCGCCCCAGTGCGCCGCCACCTGCGCCTGCGTCAGCACCCCGGCGGCCGTGCCCGTGCCCACCGGGACGAAGCAGATGACCGCGCTGAGCACGCCGTCCCGCGAACGCACCACCCGCCAGAGATCGACCGCCACATTGCGAATCGCACCCGCCATCGAGACGTCGCGCGACTCGGCGGGAACCTCGGGCAGGAACAGCAGGGCGGTGGCGCAGCTCAGGGTGAGCGCCGCCATGATCGCCCCGGCCATCCAGCCGGCGGGCAGGCTGCTCAGGAGCCACAGGCCGAGGCCGCCGCCGAGACCGGCGCCACCCAGGTTGCCGGCCTGGAACCAGCCGCTGGCGCGGCCGCGATCGGCCGGCGGAGTGAGGTGGGCGAGCATCGCCTCGACCGCGAAGCCGAGGAAGGTCGCGGCCACCGCGGTCAGCAGGATGATGCCCAGCATCAGGTGGAAGGTACCGGGCCGCAGCGGCACGGTGGCGAGAGTCAGGAGCCCGGCCGCGCAGAACGTGCACGCCACCAGGTACCAGCGCTTGCGCGACAGCGTCGTGTCGCCGATGGGCGCCCAGAAGAATTTCCAGACGTGCGGGAAGAGGTTCGCGGCGATGAGCTCCGCCCCCTGCTGCACGGTCAGGCCGTTTTTCGTGGCGAGAAACGCGAGCGCGACGGAGGCGAAACCGGCGGTCGCGCCAAACGGCACAATGAGCACCGTGAAGAGAAACGGATGCCGGGGTCGGGACAAACCGGAGTTCGGGCCGGGATTCAAGGACGAGACCGGCGCCGACCGGAAACTACAGCTTCTTCACCGCGTACGCCATGGCCTCGGCCACGCGGTCCAGGTCCGCGTCGCTGTGCATGGCGGAGACGGCGGTGCGCACCAAGTCCTTGCCGGGCGGGACCGCGGGGGCGATCGACATGACGGTGAAGACGCCCTTGTCGAGCAGGGCCTGCCAGAAGCGGTACACGAGTTCCTTCGACCCGAGCACGATGGGAATGGCGGCGGTCTCGCTGCCCCAGGTGTCGAGGCTCAGGCCCTTGAGAATCTCCCGGTAGCGCCGGGTGTTCCGCCAGAGCCGTTCGAGGTGCTGCGGCTCGCTTTGCATCACGTCGAGGGCCGCGGAAGCGCACGCGGCCTGGCTCGGGCTCAGGGCCGCGCTGAAGATCGTCTGCTTCGAATGGGTGCGCAGATATTCGATGAGCTCGCGCGAGCCGGCCACGTAGCCGCCCGTGCTGGCGAGCGATTTCGACATGCTGCCGCACACGAGGTCCACGCGGTCGTTGAGCCGGAAATGATCCACCGTGCCGCGGCCCTGCCGGCCGAGGACCCCGAAACCGTGCGCGTCGTCGAGCACCAGGAGGCACCCGTGATCGTCGGCGATGTCGACGATCTCCGGCAGGCGCACGATGTGCCCCTCCATCGAATAGACGCCCTCCACGACGACCATCTTCGGGACGTGGTGGTGGGCCGTCTTGACGAGCTGCCGCAGGTCGTCGGGATTGTTGTGGGTGAAACGTTCCACCGAAGCCATGGACAGCCGGATGCCGTCCCAGATGCACGAGTGGATGTTCTTGTCGACGAGGATCAGGTCGCCCTTCTGGGCGTAGGCGGCGACCGCGGACATGCAGGAGATGTAGCCGGCGACGCTGACGTGGCAGGCCTCATAACCCAGGAAAGCGGCCAGCTTCTCCTCGAGGGCCACGTGAAAGGCGCGCGTGCCGTTCGACGGGCGCGCGCCGGTCGTACTGGTGCCCCACTGGGCGAGCGCGGCGCGCCCGGCCTCGATCACCTTGGGGTGGAACGACAGGCCGAGGTAGTCGTTGCTCGACAACATGATCATGTCGCGGCCCTTGACGCGGACATGGGCGCCCTGCTGCGCTTCGATGGCGTGGTAGAACGGCGCGTATTTGAGCCGCATCGCGGTCGGATAGTCCTCGCGGCAGCGCTCCAGGATCGCCTTCTTGTTGCGAGTTAAAAGGGTCAGCGCCATGGGAAAGGTGCGCCCAAGTTGAGGCGGCGGCGGGGAGTTAGCAAATCGAAAGGCCCGGAGCCCGCAACGTCGTGGGTAAGCTTGAGATCCGGACCCTCCGGTTGGGGTTCGCGCAACGGGCGTCGGCGGATTTCCGGCGCCCAAGCCTTCCGGCTTCGGCTACGGATACGCCGTTGGATTACTCCTTCCCGTAGCCGAACGCAGAAGCGGGAGGCGGAGTCCCCCGGCCACCAGCCCGAGGCATCACCTCGCCGCTTCCCGCCGGGGCAGCGTGCGCAGCCAGGAGACCAGCTCGTCGGCATAGGTGGCCCAGCTTTTGAACGGACGGCGGCGCGCCGCGTCGACAAGATCGTCGAGGCGGTCCGGGTCCGTCAGGAGGCGCTCAATGGCGGCGGCGAGGGCCGGCGCATCGGGCCGTTCGACGGTCAGGCAGCCGCCGCCGCGGGCGGACTCGCCGATCGCCCCGTGGCGGGAGCAGATGCAGGGTTTGCCGTGGCTGAGACTCTCGAGCACGGGCAGGCCGAAGCCCTCCATGAGCGAGGGATAGACCGTGAACCGGCAGGTGCGGTAGGCGGCCTGGAGTTCCGTCTCGGAGGCCGGGCCCTGATAACGCAGCGGCCGCCCGGCGGCCTGGAGGGCCTGCAGGCGTTCGAGCGCCGCCCGGCCGGTGTGCGGGTGCGCCAGGCCGACCAGACGCAATTCGAAGCGCAGGCCGCGGCGCCACAGCGTTTCGCAGGCCTCAAGCAGCGCGAGGTGGTTCTTCCGGCCCTCGATCGAGCCGACACTCAGCACGACCGGCGCCGCGATCGGCGCGGTCGTCTGGCCGTGCGGCGACCGGCCCGGCTCGTCGATGCCGAGCGGCAGCCCGATGACGGGCGGCGGCCGGTCGACGCGCAGCCACCGCCAGTAATCGGCGAGCGCGACTCCGGCGTCCTCGGAGATCCCGGCAACGCCGTCGAACAGCAGCAGTTCCTGCAGGAAGGCCGCATACCGGGCGACGGTCTTTGGCGGTGCGAGTTCGGGGGCGCGCAGCGCGGCGGCATCGTGAAACAGCGCCACGCGCGGGCCGGAGACCCGGGCGAACAGCGCCGGCAGCGCCCGCGCCACGCCGGGCGAAAAAATCTCCGGTTCGATCAGACCGTCGCCGGCGACCTCCGCCGCCGCCGGCGGCGACCGC